>JBMTLM010000334.1:0-2521 GCA_049431185.1 Bacteroidia bacterium
TTTTCGTCACCGACCACGATCGTACCGATGCCGGCGGCTTTGTAAGCACGCTGTACCGCAGGCACTGCACCATACTCACTGGTGAGCTGGTTCTTTACATTGTCGGTTTTGTCGTTGTATGAATTGACTGCGCCGATCAACATGTTGTTGGAGATGTTATCGAGGTGGCCACGGAACTTTAACCATGGACCCGCCATGGAGATGTGATCGGTGGTGCACTTGCCTTTTACACGAATGAGCAACTTGAGACCTTTCAAATCGGTTCCTTCCCATGCAGGAAACGACTCTAGCAATTGCAAACGGTTCGAGTTGGGATCCACTTGTACCGAAACCTTGCTGCCATCTTCGGCGGGTGCTTGGAAGCCGGCGTCCTCTACAGCAAAACCTTTCATCGGCAACTCGATGCCTTGAGGTTCGTTGAGTTTTACTTGCTCACCTTTGTCGTTGGTGAGGTAATCGGTAGCGGGATTGAAAGTAAGATCACCGGCGATGGCCAAAGCGGTTACGATTTCAGGAGAGGCCACAAACGCGTGTGTGTTGGGATTGCCATCCTGACGTTTGGCGAAGTTGCGGTTGAAGGAGGTAATGATGGAGTTGCGTTCTGCTTTCTCTGAACCATGACGTGCCCATTGTCCAATACATGGACCGCAAGCATTGGCCAATACCACGCCACCCATCCTATCGAAGATGCCGAGGTAACCGTCGCGCTCTACGGTGTAACGCACCTGCTCAGAGCCGGGCGTAATGGTAAACTCCGACTTCGCTTTGATGCCGTTATCGGCAGCTTGCATGGCGACTGAAGCGGCACGGGTGATGTCTTCGTAAGAAGAGTTGGTGCATGAGCCAATCAAACCCACATCGAGTTTGGCTGGCCAATTGTTTTCCTTCACCGCAGCAGCGAATTTGGATAGTGGCCAAGCGAGGTCTGGTGTAAACGGACCGTTGATGTGTGGCTCGAGTTCGCTCAGGTTGATTTCGATGAGTTGATCGAAATATTTTTCAGGGTTGGCATACACTTCCGAGTCGCCACGCAAGTGCTCAGCGATCTTATCTGCCATATCAGCCACATCCGCACGATCGGTAGAGCGCAAGTAGTCGCCCATCTTTTGATCGTATCCGAAGATGGAAGTGGTAGCACCAATTTCGGCACCCATGTTGCAGATGGTTCCTTTGCCGGTGCAAGAAAGCGAATCAGCACCTTCGCCGAAATACTCCACAATGCAGCCCGTTCCACCTTTTACAGTGAGGATACCAGCAACTTTGAGGATGACATCCTTTGCGGAGGTCCAGCCATTGAGTTTACCTGTAAGTTTAATGCCAATGAGCTTGGGGAATTTAAGTTCCCAAGGCAAACCTGCCATTACATCACACGCATCAGCTCCACCTACTCCAATGGCGACCATACCTAGACCGCCGGCGTTTACCGTGTGCGAATCGGTACCGATCATCATACCGCCTGGGAAAGCGTATTGCTCGAGGATTACCTGGTGGATGATGCCAGCGCCGGGCTTCCAGAAGCCGATGCCGTATTTGTTGGAAACGGAGGCAAGGAAGTCATAAACCTCCTTGTTGGTGTCTTTGGCAGTGGCCAAGTCGGCCTCTGCGCCTACTTTGGCTTGTATGAGGTGATCGCAATGTACGGTTGAGGGTACGGCCACTTTGGCGCGACCGGCTTGCATGAATTGCAACAGCGCCATTTGTGCGGTAGCATCCTGCATGGCTACGCGATCGGGGTTGAAATCAACGTACGACTTACCTCGCTCGTAGGTGGCTGTAGCGGCACCTTGGGAGAGGTGCGAGTACAGGATCTTTTCGGTGAGGGTTAAGGGTTTGTTGAGGGCGGTGCGGGCGGCAGCAATGCGGGCGGGCATTTCGGCATAAACCCGACGGATCATATCAATATCAAAGGCCATAACGATACTTTATTAAACTAATTTACAGTGTTTTACGAATTTCCAACCGCTTTTAAAAAAGCACTGCAAGATAGGAAAAAGTGGGGGAAGGGAAAATCAGGGTATACAACTGCTACACAAACAGATGAAAGCTTAATTATATCAGTCATAAAAAGCGCTGTTGCGTGAAAAGAACTCTTGGTATAAAAAATAAGGGCGGAAGTTCATTTTGGTGCTTCCGCCCTACAATTGATAATTAAGGTAATGAACTGATTTTAGTCTAAGTCTATAGTTTTTGAGATGGTGCATTCTCAGTGATGGGCTTCTTCAAAATAAGTCCTAAAACCAGTGAACCAACTACACCAAAAAACCAAACCATCATAATCATCATGATTCCAAGGCCTGTTCCAATTGCCGCCCCTAACTTTCCAGCACCAGAGTCAGAATTACTAGCGACTTCGGCACCTACTGACATTCCGTAAAATGCCCAAATAAGGCACATGATGGTGTGCATGATGCCAATCCATTTCATGACGTTCCATCCTTTCCCACCAAACCTTTGTTCATCATTGATCAAAGGACGTTCTGCCTGCCACAATCCGTATCCAACCGGAGGAAATAAAATCGAC
>JBMTLM010000335.1:0-2510 GCA_049431185.1 Bacteroidia bacterium
CCCCATGGCTTTTCAGGGTGTCAATTGCACCTGCCAAGAGGGAAAAGGTGATTTCCGAATTCCATTCGGCGACAACAATGGCAAAACATTTATCGCCTACCGATGGAAGGTCGCTCGGGTTGTAAGAGGAAAGGTTTTGATGTGCTGAGGACATCCGTTAGGCGCCCGCCTTGTTGCTGGCACGAACGATGTATCGCTCGATTTCACGTGCCTCAGTGCTCTTCGGGAAATCTTTTTTAATACGCTCGTAAGTTTCCACCGCCGATTTGAAATCGTTGTTCAACTCCTGCACAAAGGCAACTTTCATGAGGAAATAGGGAGCCGTGAACTGGTTTGGGTCATAATCCACCGCCATGCGATAGTATTTGAGTGCTTCCTCATTCTGTTTCAACTCCAAATGCGCATCACCCATGCCACCATAAGCCAACGCACCAGTGATATCATCCTCCGCATCGTAATTGCTCAGGTATTCGATGGCGTTGTTAAAATCACCTTTACGCAAGTAGGAAATACCGGCATAATAGTGGGCCAGATTGCCTGATTGGGTGGAACCATACTCATCGATGATGGTGAGGAAACCCGGAAATGCACCATCGCCATTCAATGCCTTGTCTAATGAGTCAGCCTTGAAATAACCCTCGGCAGTAAACATTTCCTTGGCGGCTTCAACATTGGCTGGCTCCACTACAAACTTTTGGTATCCGAAATAACCCAACACAACCACAGTGATGGCACCGATGATGATGGATAAGCTTTTCTTGTTTTCCTGCAAATAACCTTCGGCCTTGCTAACGCTTTCGCCTAAATCAATTCCCGCTTCGGGTTGGTTTTTGTTGGTTTCAGACATGATGGAATGGCTTCTATTTTGAGCACGCAAAGTTAATCATTCTAAGGGCATTAGCAAGAAAAAAAGCCATTCGATAGCTACATGGGCTAGTAAGCCATAATTGGCTGCAAATGAGCATTTAAGTTTTTATATTTGTCCTTCAGAAATCAACACCATGACCCTGATCAAATCCATATCTGGAATTCGAGGCACCATTGGAGGCCAATCCGGCGATGGACTGACCCCTATTGACGTTGTCAAATATGCTTCCGCATACGGTACCTGGTTGAAAAGGCATTCGAACCATAACGGTAGGCCTTCTGTAGTGATCGGTCGGGATGCCCGTTTGTCGGGCCCCATGGTGCAGCAGTTGGTCTCCGGCACCCTGGTTGGTTTAGGTATTGATGTGATTGATGTGGGATTATCCACCACTCCCACAGTAGAGATGGCTGTTCCTTATCTTAAAGCTCAAGGAGGCATCATTCTCACCGCGAGCCATAACCCAATTCAATGGAATGCACTCAAACTTCTGAATGATTCTGGTGAATTCCTGAGTGCTGATGACGGTGCCCAAGTACTGGCCATTGCCGAGTCTGGTGATTTTGATTTTGTCGCTGTCACTGAACTTGGAGAGACTTCCTTTGATCCGTTGGCCATGGACCGACATATCGAGGCCATTGTATCCAATCCGCTAGTGGATGTGCAAGCGATACGAACACGGAATTTCAAGGTCGCAGTGGATGCAGTCAATAGCAGCGGCGGTGTGGCCGTCCCTCGTCTACTAAAAGCCCTGGGCGTAACACAAATCGTGGAGCTTTTTTGTGACCCTACAGGTCACTTTCCCCATAACCCCGAGCCATTACCTGAGCATCTCACTGAATTATCCCACATCGTAGTTAAAGAAAAAGCAGATCTCGGCATCGTGGTGGATCCCGACGTGGATCGATTGGCCATGGTGTGTGAAGATGGTTCGATGTTCGGTGAGGAATATACCTTGGTGGCCGTTGCCGAACACGTGCTGCAGCATCGCAAAGGGGATACGGTGTCGAACATGTCATCTACCCGCGCCTTGCGCGACGTAACCGAAGCGGCAGGATTCAAGCACCATGCATCCGCCGTTGGCGAGGTGAACGTGGTGACCATGATGAAATCCGTGAACGCACCCATTGGAGGTGAGGGTAATGGTGGAGTCATCTTCCCCGAACTGCATTATGGTCGTGATGCATTGGCCGGTATCGCCCTGTTTCTAACCCATCTGGCCAACGCGGGTAAGTCCTGCAAGGCACTTCGTGATTCTTATCCCGATTATTACATATCCAAAAACAAGATCGAACTCACTCCTGAAATCGATGTAGATCGGATATTGTCTTCCATCAAGGAAAAATATGCCTCACAACCCATCAACGATCTCGATGGCGTTAAAATCGAGTTTGGTAACGAATGGGTGCACTTGCGCAAATCCAATACCGAGCCCATTATCCGTATTTATTCTGAAAGCCGAACAGCATCATCCGCCAATCAGTTGGCACAAAAAATCATGGATGACATCCATGCCTTATCTACCGTCAAATCATGAAAGTTTACTTCGATAACGCCGCTACCACTCCCATGCATCCAGAAGTGCTGGAGGCGATGATACCCGTACTTAGTCTGCAGTTCGGCAATCCTTCATCCATTCATGCCT
>JBMTLM010000336.1:0-2508 GCA_049431185.1 Bacteroidia bacterium
TAAGGGATTACATCGCTCTAAAACGCATAGCTCGCTCCGGCGAATACGCCCAGGCGGTAGGAGGGGTAATTGTACCAACGGCTGTATTTGGAAGCCGTGGCATTGTTGATTTGCAAGAAAGTGGAAAGCACTTTGGAAATGCGGTAATCAACACCTAGCGAAACGTCCAAATAACCATCGAGTGTGCCATAAACTTGCTTTCCGCTGTTGTCGATTCCCATCAAGTAATATCGCGAGTCAATCCACGATACCGCTGCTTTGGCGTAGATTTTTTCTCCGATGTTGTAATGGCCTTTGGCGGTGATGGTGAGTTCAGGTTTGAATAGGGGCTTGTCGAGGCTGTCGGTTTTGTTGGATTCGTAATCCACCGCCAAGCTGATGCCGGATTTTTCGTTCTGGTCATACACAATCTCCGCATGCAATCGCAAGCGCGTATTGTCGTCGTAATAAACTCCATATTCGGTACGTTCCCTGTAAACGACGGATGGACTATCGGCGGTGAATTCGATATTCTGGTAGTTAATGAAGAACGCATCGTCTTTGATGCGCGTCAAGGCGAACGTTCCGATGAACGCCAGTTGGTTTTCAATCTTGATGTTGATACCGCCTTGCAAGTCGAAGTTATTGCGACGGTTCAACACCTGTGGTCCGTTGAAGGTGCCGATGAAGGGGTTTTCTTTTGATAGCAGACGGTATGAGTTGCGTTCCACATCGCCTGAGAGTTGTGCAAAGGCGGTGATGGTTTCCTTTGCTACGTTGATGTCTAGACGGACGTGCGGCAGCAGATAGAAGTTTGTTTCATCGGAGGCGTCGATAGGGATGTTCAATCCTGCCGTCAACTCCATGCGGCCGAATTTGCGGTTGATCCTCGGGTTGATTTTAAAAAGATTTCGTTTGAGGGATCCCAGGGTATCGCTACCGTACTTGTTGAGGTCGGCTATTACAATACCGCCGGCATTGTGTGCTCCCAACTTCGTGTAAATACCGCCATCGAAAACCAAGCGCCCTTCCTTGTGACCGACATTATCACTGAAGTTGCCGAATTCCAACCCTGCATGGTAACGCATGTCGCTGCCGTTTTCCAGGTTGCTGCTAAGCATCGCCTGACCGCTCACATCCGAAAACCGATGACGCACTTCGGGCTTTTCGTATTTGGTGATGTCGTAGCCGTAATAATGGTAGCTGTTGCGTTCGAAGTCGATTTTGCCTGATAGGGTGTTGCCGCTGAAAAAGCGACTGCCGAAAACCCCGACGCCGGTTTCGCTCATACCGGGATATCCCTCCCAGTTACGTACCTTTCCAGAGGAAGACAAATGATGCAGATAGGCGCCGGCGTCGTACTCCTTGGATCGTAAGCTGTTGTAATAAGCCTCCACAAACGGCGTGTTTTTGGTTCCATAGCCTGCCTTCACGAAGCCGCGATACAGTTTCTTGATGTTGTCATCTTTCACCTTCACCGCCTTGATGGGTGATATGGTGTAGATGGTGTTGAACCGGACCATGGAATGCTCATAGGTCATATCGGGTATGTAATTCACCATCGTGTCGCTTTGTGGAACGTCGCTGATCTTGACGGCGTCCGACAACATGGGTTGATAGGCCTTCACGACATCGATCTGTTCGTCGCCGATGTTTTTTTGCGCTACAACGTTGACGGTGCTCAATACGGCAGCAACAGTGAATGCGTAAATGATGCGATGATTCATGGCTTTGCGCTTGATGATGATAGGTGTCAATCTCCGTTGATGTTTTGAATGGAGTCGTTTTAACCTCCATAGTATTTTTTCTCTTTTTCCTCTATTTCGCGTTGCAGTTTTTCATTTTCCTGCCGTTCGATGGCTTGCAGTTTTTCAGTGGCCAGCGCTCGGATATCCTCTTTGTCGGATGGTGTCGACTCATAGTTCTCCACCAATGATTTGTAGGTGGCCTTGGCTTGGAAGGTGTCTTTCAGCGCCAGGTAATTGTCGCCCAAAAGCAGGAATGATTTGCCGATCCAGAATTCATAGGAAGGTGATTGGTTAATTAGGTCGAAGCATTTCTTCTGCGAGTCCTTGAAGTTGCCATTGAGGTACTGGATATGTGCAAGTCCATATTTGGCTTCAGCACCTGATTCGCTGTTCGGCACCTTGGCTACGAAGGCAAATTCCTTCTCAGCCGTGAGCAGGTCGTTGAGCGCCATCGCGGATCGGGCATTCAACAGGTGTGCTTCGCGAATGAGGTCATTGGTTACTTTGTCGCCCGCAATGATCCGGTCGGCGAATAAACGCGTGTTGTTGTAATCATTGAGTTTATAGTGACAACGCATTTGCCCTGCCTGCGCCTCGATTACGTTCTCTCGCAGGTCTGCTGTGCCTTCCAGCCTTTCAAACAGTGACAAAGCTTCCCCGCAACGGTTCTCTATACTGAGGATTTGTCCTGCTTTCAAAAGCGATTTCTCTGTGAAGATGCTGCGTGGTTGCTCGGTCACATACAGGTATCCGTCAAGCGCCTTGTTCGTTTCCTTGTTGG
>JBMTLM010000337.1:0-2504 GCA_049431185.1 Bacteroidia bacterium
CTGACCACATCTGGTAAATCAACCTTGAATTTAAATTCAGTGTTGTCTAGGACTTGATTACGCAATGCGGTTGCATTTAACAAAATACCGCTTTCATGTTCCTGACGAACCACTTGAGTTAACTCAAAATGTCCGGCCCGCATGCCAAAACGCGACATCATGTACCGAACATCCAAGGCTGGGCTGTTTTCCTCACCCACGGGAGGTAATTGCGCAGTATCCCCCACCAAGATCAATCGGCATCCCTCACCGGAACTAACGAAATCCACTAGATCTTTAAGGAGGCTACGGGTATACATGCCATCACCAGACTGCTTCTCAGGAATCATGGAAGCCTCGTCAACAATGAAAAATGTATTCTTGCTTTTATTGGGTGCCAGCTTCATACTGAAACCGCCTCCCTCAGATGATTCCATTCGGTAAATCCTTCGATGGATGGTGGATGCCGATCGACCTGCATAACCCGCCATCACCTTGGCAGCCCTTCCTGTTGGAGCCAGCAATACCGCTCGGGCAGAGAGCGCATTTACGGTTTTCACCAATGCGCTCACCATGGTGGTTTTGCCGGTTCCCGCGTAACCCTTGATGATGTAGGTATCGCCTGTGGAACTGTTGATCATGAAATTTGACAAACGCTCAGCCAAATCACGCTGACCAGGTGTGGGCTGGTGCTTCAAGTGCGCCAACAGAACAGCGGTTGTTTGGTTTTTCAGGTCGAGCGTCATATCTAAATATTGACGATATAAAGTTAACCCTTTGGCGAGGTGGATTAGATGCGAAAACGAAAAAAAGACTAAATTTGAATAACGATTTATGCTACACTGATCATCTATGTCTGTCACAACCGTGGAACTCAAACCCAGCCTACGCATTGCCGGAACCGGTTATGAAAGGCATGCATCCGGCGTCTGTGATTTATACATGACCATCGGACCCACCGGTTTCTCATGCGCCTCCACGAGCCCCTCTGCACGACGATTTTTAAGCTTTGAACATTGGGAGTCGGATCAGCCGCTTACGAACTCGATGTTGGATCAGATTTTCGCAGGTTCAACATTACTGCAATCCAGCCATCCTTATCGAAAAGTGCATTGCAACCTGCACGGCAAGGAAACCATGTTTATTCCTTCCTCCCTGTTTGACGCATCCAATCTGAAAGAACAGATGCAGCTGGCGTTTGGCGACTCCGTATCTGAAAAGTTTATTCAGAGCGAAGAATTGCCGATGATGCAGATATACAATTGTTACACGTACAACCCAAAGATACTATCCTCCATCAGTAGCCTCTACAGACATACCGAATTCCATCATGTATCCGCCACACGTTTGAGATACCTGTCCGCCATATCGGGTCCAGGAAAAGAGGTGCTTGTGCTCATCGACTTGGAAGGCACGGAGATGAACATCACTGCCGTAAAATCCTCTTCGCTGTTGTTTTACAACTCCTTTGAATTCAAAACTCCGGAGGAACTGACCTATTACATGCTGTTGGTATTCGAGCAACTGAAATTAAACCCGGAAACCGTTGAAGTGTTTTTCACCGGCAAAACCCATAAGGAAGATGCTGCATTCCTGTTGGCCTCCAAGTATGTTGCCAATTGCCGACTTGCCGGATTACCTGGCGTATACACCTACGAATCGGAGTTTTCCTTTTTAGACGCCAACAGGCATTTCAACCTCTTCTGCGGACCGGTGTGCGTATCATAGCCGGCAAATACAAGGGGCGCAATCTACTGCCACCTAAAAACCTTCCCGTTCGACCCACCACGGACTTTGCCCGAACAGGCTTGTTCAATTTGTTATCCACCCGCGTTGAAATGGAAAATTGTGATTGTTTGGATCTGTTCACAGGAACAGGTGCCATATCATTCGAATTGGCTTCACGAGGTTGCAAAAGCGTGGTGTCGGTAGATCGACACGATGGTTGCATCAACTTCATCAAATCCATGTCGAAAACCTTGAATGAAACGGTCATCAGGGCTGTGAAATCTGATGTATCAAAGTTTCTACTTGGATGCAACCAAAAATTTGACTTGATTTTTGCCGACCCACCATTCGACATCAACTACCGAAACGATCTACACAAATTGGTTTTTGAATACGACCTGCTGAACAGCGGCGGATTCTTGGTGGTCGAACATCCCTCAAGAGAATCCATGGAACAACTGTCGAACTTTGAGTTTGCAAGGGCATACGGAAATGTGGGGTTCAGTTTTTTTCGTAAATTTGAAGACAACACCTCGTTGCCTATCGCATCCATCGATTAGCACCATGTTAAAAACCGCACTATTCCCCGGCAGCTTCGACCCTGTGACCATCGGCCATTGGGACATTGTGAAAAGATCCACCGAACTTTTCGATCGCGTAATCGTTGGCATCGGATCCAACAGCGAAAAACGCTACATGTTCGATGCTGAAAAACGTTATGCCATGGCGCAGCAGGCTTTTGGCAAAATGGAGCGCGTTGAAGTGATCTCCTACAGCGGTCTGACGGTGGATTGTTG
>JBMTLM010000338.1:0-2450 GCA_049431185.1 Bacteroidia bacterium
GGTATTTACTGAGCGGGTCAACCACCAAAGTATCGGGAACGCCAGTAGGATGCATGGTATGCACGAAATTATATCTTGCCGCACCACTGAATTGATCATAAAAAGTCATACTCACGTTGGTCTCTGAAGGAATCTTATTATCATCAATCAGATTGACCTGAAGTGTGGTGTTGTTGAGTGCTTGAGTGATGACCACATTCAAAACGGTATTGAATGTAGACTCTGTGGCCGCATCGAAGAATGTCCCAACGCACTCAAACTGTTTTTGAAGTTCGGTTGACAAATTAAGCCCTATCACGAAGGGCTTTAAAAAGATACCCTTTTTCTGAAGGGCCCGGGAGACTGCACACGGGTCTCCGCCGCACTCTTCAATACCATCAGTGATCAGGATGATGATGTTCCTGGCGTTGTTATCGGGAAAATCGTTTGCACAGGCTTCCAATGACCGGGCAATGGGGGTCGTGCCACTAGGCCTCAGCTCCTCCAATTTTTGACGGATCTTGGCTGCATTGGTTTTAGCAAACGGTACCTCCAACCGGTTATCGTCACAATCTTGAGGAGGAAAACGTTTGGTGTGTCCGTAAACGTGTAGTGCCGTTTCCACATTCGGGATTTTCTGCAGGCTGTCGGTGATGCCGGTCAAGATTCGCTTGGCCACCTCAAATTTGGTGTCCGACTCCCATCGGCCATACATGCTTTGAGATGCATCGAACAAAAACAAAATCCTGGTCAGGGGTTTTTCGGCCGGTTTGGTTTGACCCCATGCGGAGAGGGTTGCCACATGCAACAAAAGGCAAATCCAGAATACATTGAGGTTTATTCGTGACATCATGAATCCATCAACGATCAATAATCACCAATAGTCTGTGGCAATTGGGAAAGTGCCTTTTCCAACTGCTCATCATTCGGTGCCACGCCATGCCACTTGTGGGTCCCCATCATGAAGTCGACTCCGTTGCCCATCTCCGTTTTCATCAATATCATCACAGGCATTCCCTTACCTGTATGAGTCCTGGCCGATTCCAAACCGCGTATCACATCCTCGATGCTGTTGCCATCCATGGATAGGACCTTCCATCCAAAGGACTCAAACTTGGCTTTCAAATCTCCCATAGGCAACACCTTGTCGGTGGCACCATCAATCTGTTGTCCATTTACGTCCACGGTTGAGATGATGTTATCAACCTTGTTGGCTGCAGCAAACATGGCCGCCTCCCAAATCTGCCCTTCCTGCAATTCACCATCGCCATGAAGACTAAAGACAATACCCTGATCCTGGTCCAAACGCTTGGCCAAAGCATGCCCAACTGCAACAGAAAGGCCTTGACCTAACGATCCCGAAGCGACGCGGATTCCGGGAAGTTTTTCATGGGTGGCAGGATGACCTTGCAAACGGGAATTCAATTTCCTGAATGTGGAAAGCTCAGAAACGGGAAAGTAGTTTGCAATGCGAGCCAGTGTGCTATACCATACGGGAGAAATATGCCCGTTGGACAGATAAAACACGTCTTCGCCTTTGGCATCCATATTAAATGTTCCCCGTTGATAATGCATCACTTTACCATAAAGCGCTACAAAAAACTCGGTACAACCCAACGAACCACCAGGGTGGCCAGATTGTACAGCGTGTACCATGCGGAGGATATCTCTTCTAACCTGAGTGGCAAGGCTCTTTAGTTCAACTGTTTCCATATTTCAATGAAAGGTATAGGTCGAGTGTAAACTTCGGCAAAATACCCCTGCAAGACCTCAAGTAATTATGAACATCTGTTGATTCCTCCTCCGTATTTTTGCAAAAAGATCGCCCCTTGCAGGTTTTTCCAAATACATCCCTCCTATCTGGTGAGTATCAGCAGATCAAGGATGCCATTCAGGCGGCCTGTCTTTCCAACATGGGCAAGGAACTGGTTGTAAATACCCAACCCATGGCGGATTTGATGCAAATCAGGTTGTTGCTATCCAGGACGGCTCAAATGCAAGAGGTTGTCTCCTCCGGACTTCCCTTTCCAAGCACCTCCTATCCAGACATTGCCAAAGCGATTGGTTTATTGAAAATTGAAGGGAGCACCCTGGCGGAAGGTCAGTTTCTCGAAATAGCCAGATTTTTAGAAGTGACTAGGGAGGTATTTTCTTTCTTTAAAAACCGCAAGGGCGTGTATCCCGACCTGGAGGCACTTTTGGATTCTATGCCATATGAGCCCGCCATCCTTGATAAAATAGTGGATGTTTTGGATGAGCATGGAAAGGTGCGGACTTCTGCCTCCCCTGAATTGGGTCGCATTCGTAGAGGTCTTCAAAGGGCTCGAATGGATGCCGACCGGTTATATGGCTCCATCATCTCCAAATACCGAAAACAAGGCTACTTAACGGAGGCGGAAGAAAGCAGCCGTAACGGACGGCGGGTCATAGCCATCATGGCGGAACAGAAGAGGGTGCTGCCAGGCATCATA
>JBMTLM010000339.1:0-2491 GCA_049431185.1 Bacteroidia bacterium
ATCCGTATCAAAGCTGTCAATGGCTGTTTCCAATTGAACCAAATTCAGCATTTGGAAATTATCCTTGAAAAGCTCCTCATTGGTTCTGTTTAACTTGAAAGAAGAAAGGTCGAATCGGAAAGCGTAGGTATCAAATTTGGTTCGCAACAGTTGATTGGATTTGACCGATCCAGGTGAAGCACGACCGGCTTGTTCATCATAAGCATATCCGTCTATCAAGTCAACCAACAAAAACTTTTCGTCATCAGACATCTTCATTGTGCCTTTTCTAGCGACCACCACTTTGGTGTTGCCGTTCATGGCAGTATGATCATAAATCATGATCTGGTGCAGTGTGGAATTGTCGCGACCCTTTCTGCCGACTTTAATGGAATATCCATCAATGCCATTGTAAAAAACGCCCTCCCGAATATAGAAAGCCGGTTTTTGTTGACGAACATCGTATAGTAGCGAACCCATTTTTAAGTTCGTGTAGGGCAGCATGTAATTGGAAAACATAAATGCCAAGGCACTGATGCATATGGCCATGACAAACATGGGCCTTAACAGCTTTTGTAATGATATGCCAGCCGATTTGGCAGCAACAATTTCGTAATGTTCCGCAAGATTGCCTAAAGTCATGATGGAAGAAACCAAAATGGCTAAGGGAAGTGCCAAAGGAACCAATGTAGCGGTTGCGTAAAACAGCAATTCAGCAATCACGTACCATTCCAATCCCTTACCAACAAGATCATCGATGTACTTCCAAAGGAACTGCATCAATAGCATGAAAAGCACCACAAAAAAAGTCGCCAGGAAAGGACCTAGGAAAGACTTAACGAGCAATTTGGATAACTTGTTCAACTCTTTAGCGGCGAAAACACCAGGTTTTGAATTTATTCCCTACCTTGGAATTCCTATAAAAGTGCAATGATAGAATGGAATCTTCAGACCCTAAAGATAGCAATTTTGATTTTTCTACAAATGACTTAGAGCTAATATCAGACAGCACTTTCTTCGCTAAAAAGAGTGCCATCATGACTCATGTTCAACATGTTTTTGCCAATTTAGAACAACAGATTTCTGATATTCAACTCCTTAATTTGCCTATAGAGGTAATTGACAAGCAAAGAGGCAAAATCAGTCAAGGAGAGAAATATCTTGGAGCCCCGTGGATCGTACTGGATAAACCGGCATATTTTTCAGGAAACGACATTTTTGCCTACAGGCACATGTTTCTTTGGGGCCAATCTTTTACGACATCGTTCCATCTATCGGGCCAGTTTATGCGAATGGCAAGAGGTAAAAGTCTCAAAAAACTGATTGGCAAAGATCGATATTTATTGACGGGCTCCAATCCATTCATACACCACTACCATGAGCAGTTTCACAGGACCATAGAGGATGTGGACCAAGCTTTGATGGAACAACTACAGTACATCCGGGTTGCGGAATTCACAACCTTGAATGACCATGGAACATTCCTCAAGAAATGTACACGGTTTATTCAGGATGTCGATGACTTCTTGGATAAAAATTAGCCGCCGGCTAGGTGCCGATGATCTGTTTGAGGTTTTGCAGTTGAGCCTCCCATAACAAACGAGTTTCCTTCAAATCATCAGGCACGCAATGGTCAGTTACAAGGAGTGCCACATCTGAAGTGAGTTCATCGGTTCTGATTTCAAACTGGAAATAGGTGTTTTCAGGATCATCCAACCAATTAAACTTTACCAGTTGGTTATCCTTTTTAAAATCAATTACTGCCCTTGATTCAACGCCATCCCATTCAAAAGTGAATATACCATCCTTAAAGGAAACATTATCGGCAAACCACTCCGAAAGTCCGGAAGGTGTAGCTAGAAAACCAAACAAAATTCTGGGTGAACTATGGATTTCGAACTCTAATTCATACTTGACTTTTTTCGCCATCTCAATCATATCAAAAAACGTTTAAAAGATTCAATATGCATGCAATATAATAAAATTTCCGTTTCAGAAAAAACCAATTTTCTAAACGAATGTTTATAAAACACGCAACTTTCTGAAAACTAAATTCTTTATTTTAGCCTTAAGTTTATTGATAGCCATGAAATCCATTAAAATCATTTTTCCGCTATTTGCCGGCATTTTTATTTCAGTGCTCTCAGTCGATGGCCAGCCAACGTACAAGCATTGGGATCAACGATTCGGTGGCAGCAAAGACGATTCTCCTTCAACGATTCAATCCACATCGGATGGCGGATTTCTAATTGGAGGCACTTCCATATCGGGCGTTTCCGGCGATAAGACACAGCCCAATTGGGATCCAGGATTGGTAGGATCTGATTTTTGGGTCCTTCGCACCGATAGTAACGGGGTTAAACTTTGGGACAAACGATTTGGAGGTGTGAACTCGGAAATATTGGTTCGAATGTTAACGACCAATGATGGTGGATTCATCTTGGCAGGACATTCCTTCTCGGGTGTAAGCGGTGACAAAACCCAGCCCAATTGGGACCCCACCCAGCAATCG
>JBMTLM010000340.1:0-2449 GCA_049431185.1 Bacteroidia bacterium
AAATCGTCCATCGTAAATCGTCCATCGTAAATCGTCCATTGTAAATCGTCCATCGTAAATCATCTATCGTAAATCGTTCATCGTAAATCGTCCATCATAAATCCTCCATCCCATGTCTCTTTCCTCTACGCAACAACAAGTCGATCAATGGATCAAACAATACGGCGTTCGTTATTTCAACGAGCTCACCAACATGGCCCTGCTAACCGAAGAGGTGGGAGAGTTGGCACGCATCATTGCCCGTAAGTATGGTGAGCAGTCTTTTAAGGAGTCCGATAAAAACAAGGATATGTCTGATGAGATGGCGGATGTGCTTTTTGTATTGATTTGCCTTGCCAATCAAACTGGAGTGGATTTGGAGGCGGCCTTTCAGCGCAACATGCAGAAGAAATCCGATCGTGATGCCGATCGGCACAAGAACAACCAAAAGCTGCAATAAAAAAGCCCCTGCTTTCGCAAGGGCCTTTCGTTTCCATCACTAATATTGTTTGATTAAGGCTGTGCAAAAGAGTTGCGTACTCCTCCTGGCTGGAAGAAGGACAGCATACGGTTTTTTTGTCCAATCGTAAACATATACATACAAGCGTCATCGGAGTAGTCCATGTAGTTCATGGTCATCTCTACAGGTCCACCAGAGCAGGTAGAATAGTGGGGGTAGGAGGGGCAGCCATAATTCGCAGTGTTGTGTGCTGGCGTATCATTAACCAAGTCAGATCCGCAGGTCTGGTCACCCCAAATGTGTCTCAATCCGGCCCAATGACCTACCTCATGGGTGGCGGTACGCCCTTTATTGAAAGCAGAGAAGTTCGATGATGCGACACCCACACAATTGTTGTCAAGAACTACCCCATCGGTAGCAAGGGGCCCTCCAGGGAACTGGGCATATCCTAGGATGCTATTACTGAGATTACATATCCAGATGTTCAATTTGGTGGAAGGGCTCGTGGGGTTCAAACCTCCTTTTGATGCTTTTTTCATGTCATCATTGGTCCTCCAAGAGGTTTTTGTAGTGGATTTACGAATCACTTGATCCAATACGAACCGAATGCCTGTATTGCCCGAACGTACATTTTGAAAGATCGATGGAGTATTGTTGTAATCCGTATTGGTACCGGAAAAATCCTTGTTCAAAATGTCAATTTGAGACTGAATTTGTGTCAATGGAATATTCTCTGCATTTGTCTTGTACAACACGTTTACCACCACCGGAAGCTCAATGGTTCCGTCAGGCAATAACCGCTGGCCTGAAACGTATTCCTGTGTAAATCGCTCAATCTCCTCCATTTTGGCAGCGAGCGTAGGATCTTCGGCCAATTGACGGTTGAGAACCTCCATGGAACCGCAGTTTCTATGAGATTCGTCGATAGATTCTTCGACCACTGAGTTGTTCAGGGCATCCGTTTCCTCTTTGGAACATGAACTAAGCATTCCGCCTATCACAAGTACCGAAAGCATGATTTTGTTGATCTTCATAATGGGTAATTTGTTTTAAGTTTAAACAAACATACTATTTTCAAAAGCCGAATGCGATCAAATGTTTGGCTTATTGTCAACAATTCAGGGTGAAACGACCCAAAAAAAGGGCGGTCAATTTCGACCGCCCTTTTTTTGTAGTTGATGTTCGATAAATGGTAGTGTATCAGACAGATTCAGCCAACAGCGTGATCTTGTTGTCCAACATTTCCACCACCCCGCCTTTCACCTCAAATTGCTCGTTTCCATTGGCCGTTTTCACCTTTACGGTGCCATTCACCAATGAAGAAATGATAGGGGCGTGATTGTTCAGCATTTGGAATTGACCTCCTGAACCTGGAACAGCTACAGATACTACCTCTCCAGAAAAGACTTTTTTATCGGGTGTGATGATTTCCAAATACATAGCTTTCAGATTATGGAGTATTAGTTGGCTTCGGCAAGCAATTTCTTTCCTTTTTCGATGGCATCATCAATGGTGCCTACCAAGTTGAAGGCTGCTTCTGGATATTCATCCACTTCGCCATCCAAGATCATATTGAAACCTTTGATGGTTTCTTCGATGGGAACCAACACCCCTTTGAGGCCGGTGAATTGCTCGGCTACGAAGAAGGGCTGTGACAGGAAACGCTGTACGCGACGGGCACGGTGTACGACGAGTTTATCTTCATCCGACAATTCATCCATACCCAAGATGGCGATGATATCTTGTAATTCCTTATAGCGCTGCAGGATTTCCTTCACACGCTGAGCGGTACGGTAATGCTCTTCACCTACAACGGCAGGAGTAAGGATCCTGGAGGTGGAATCCAACGGGTCTACCGCAGGATAAATACCCAACTCGGCAATCTTACGACTCAATACCGTAGTGGCATCCAAGTGCGCGAAGGTGGTAGCCGGAGCAGGGTCAGTCAAGTCATCCGCAGGAACGTAAACGGCCTGTACGGAAGTGATGGATCCGCGCTTGGTAGAGGTG
>JBMTLM010000341.1:0-2449 GCA_049431185.1 Bacteroidia bacterium
TGGCTGCTGATGAAGCGTACACGAGCGGCAATCCATAGGCTACGCATTGGTTCCAAACCATTTTGGAATAATCGAGGTTGAGTCGATCGAAAACGGTTTTGTCAAATTCGGTGGTGTCGGTGCGGGCTCCGATATGGAAGATGAATTGTACCAACCGGTGATTGTCGTCCAGCCAAGTCTTGAAGTCATCGCGATGGATTTTGGCGGTCAGCTTTTTCCCTTCTAGGTTCGGATGCTTGTCGCTGCAATCAAATTCATCCACCGCCACAATATCATGGTAGCCTGCTTCCAGCAGCGCTCCCACGAGACAGCTACCTATGAATCCTGATGCTCCTGTTACGACAATCATGCGACCTGTTGGGTGAAAACAGATAATCCTGTGATGGGTATGTTCCGAAGCCGGCACACGAGTGCCAGCATTCGTGAAATGGCTTCTTTGCCATTTTTCCCCAAAGCTACCGAATAATCGTTTACGTACAATTGAATGTGTTGTTGGATGACCAACGGATCCATTTCCTGGGCATGCGCTTGCACGAATGATTGTGATGCATTTGGATTGGCAAAGGCGAATCGTACGCTTTCCGAAATCAATTTTTCAACCTTCAGGATGGTCTCCGGATTCAAGTTGCGCGATGCGCAAATGCATCCCAACGGAAGCGGTACCTGATAGGTGTTTTCCCACGCTGCACCGAGGTCAAATAACAGATGCAATCCCTTTTGTTGATAGGTGAATCGTCCTTCGTGAATCAATACACCTGCGTCCATCTCATCTTCAAGTATGGCGTCTTCTATAGATGAGAAAAGGATCGATTTTTTGTTTTGCAAATGCGGTTTAAAGAGGGACAACAACAGGTTGGCGGTAGTCATTTCGCCTGGAATGGCCACCTTGGTTGAGGTATCATTAAGGTCGATATCCTTTCTCGAAGCCACCAGCAATGGCCCAACACCGTTGCCAAGCGCTGCTCCTGCATCCAATATCACATAGTTTGCGGCTAAAAACGGATAGGCACCCACACTGATCTTGGTTACCTCCAACTGGCCGTTTTGTGCCATGTGGTTGAGTTTCTCCACGTCGGCAAACAAGGGTTCAAATTCGATTCCGTGCGTATCCAATTTGCCATTCAACAGGGCATCAAAAATAAAAGTGTCATTGGGGCAAGGAGACAGGCCTATTCGCAATTTCATTGATATCAATCCTGTTTTTTCCTGCGTTTGCTTTTGATGGTCCCCGGTTTTTCCTGCTCACCAATCAGATATCCGAGCGGCTGGAGTCCGTCCACGCGATCGAAGATCACTTTCAGCACGCCCAGCATGGGAATAAAGAGCATCATGCCTGCAAGTCCCCACATCATCCCACCCAAAACCAACGCAATGGTAGTGGCCAACGGATTGACTGCAACAGCTGAGCCGATGATGAGCGGTGTGATGAAGTTATTATCGAGGAATTGTACCACCACGCAAACACTGAGTGCACCCACGGCTATCCAGATGGAATCTTTAGTGATCAAAGCGATGGCCACAGGAATGATGCTGCCGATCAAAACACCTACATAAGGAATCACATTCAGCAGTCCGGCAGTGATGCCTAAAAAGATCGCATGGTTGATGCCCAATATCAAAAATCCAATGCTGTTCAATGTGGCCAGGATGGCAATGTCGGCCACCAAACCAAGAAGGTATTTGTAGGAAACCTCGGAAGTGGATTTTAAAATGGAGAGGGTGGCTGCATGTTTTTCGGCGGGCGTTACCATCGTCATGAACTGTTTCACTTTGCCACGGTAATAGATGAAAAAGAATGCATAGATGGGGATCAGGGTGGCGTTCACCAAAAAGTTGCCCGTAGCATTGAATACACTCGCCGCCAAATCGCCTCCGGAAGAAATGAATGATAGCAACTGATTTTCCAGCCACACCAACTGATCCTTTTTACTGATGCCATAGTTTTCCGAAACGAATGCTTGTATCAACTGGAATTTTTCATTCAGTTTTTCAACGAACATGGGCAACTCTTCCCGGAATGAAATGAACTGGATGCTCATGAACCAGAGCAAACCAATCAGCACGATGCCCAGCATGCTGATTGAAAGCAAGGCTGAAATGGATTTGGAGACGCCCTTTCGTTCCATCCATTGGCATGCTGGAAGGAGTAAAAAGGCGGCAAACACTCCGAAAACCAATGGCACCAACAGACTTTTGGCCCAAATCAGTACAAACCCCAAAACAACGGTAAAAACCAAGTAAAAGGAGTAACGCGCATATTTGTCGCTGGTCATGGGTTGCATTTGAAAACAAAGTTAGGTATTTCAGGCTTTCACTATGGTTATGATAATCAAACAAATGACTATCCAAAACCACTTCATGCAAATACTGCTACTTCTTTAATTTTAAGTAATTTTGCCCACTCTTTTATCGATGCGGCTGACCTTTACCACCTTGAGCAAGATTGATA
>JBMTLM010000342.1:0-2430 GCA_049431185.1 Bacteroidia bacterium
TGCCGGGTAATCCGAAAACACCTTTGCCTTTGACGACGCCAAAGTAGATCGGCTTGCCGGGTTTCTGTTTCAGCTTGTAGAACACTTTTTTCACTCTATGTTTGGCGAACGTGGATTCGGTGAAGTCGTAATCACCTACCGAAATGCCTCCGGTGAACAATACCAAATTATGTTGGGAAACGGCTTTTTGAAATGCGCGACTCATGGCCACCGAGTTGTCTTTTACCTGGTAGATGTGAATGTTCGTGACCCCTTCTTGTAGCAGTGCATGTTTCAAGGCAATGCTATTGGACTCGTAGATTTGTCCGGGTTTTAAGGACTCACCAGGCTTTACCAATTCATTGCCGGTGACAACGATGGCAACCGAAGGTTTTTGGTGGACGGTCACATCTGATATGCCCAGCGAAGCAAGAAAGGCACAAGATGCAGGCGTAAGCAAGCTGCCCTTGCCAAGCGCCACCTGACCTTTGCGGATTTCTGACCCCGCCTTGCGGATATTGGCGCCTTTTTTAATGGCTGCATCCAGTATGTCAAGCGACTTGTTGGAGGTGTTGGTTTTTTCCTGCATCACCACGGTATCTGCACCTGCAGGAATTGCGGCTCCGGTATAGATACGCACCGCTTCATTCATTTTCAAACGTCTAGAAAAGGGTTTACCCGCCGAAGATACACCAACAATGTTCAGGCTTCTACCTTGCTGCCAATCGTCAAAACGGTATGCATAGCCATCCATCGCGGAGTTGTCGAACATGGGTGCATGGAAGGGTGCTTTGACATCTTTATGCAACACATGACCAACCGCCTTACCCAATGGTAGTTTTTGGGAAGACTTGGACTTTAGGTTGTTTAAAATGGCCTTAACAGCTTCATTGGGTTGTGTAAGCATGCACGGTTTGGGTTGCAGTAAAGGTCTAAAATTACCAAATAACCGATTACGATTCACTCTATGAATCAGGCGTTTTGACAAATCGACTGATTGGGTTAACTTTACCTTGAAGATTTTCAAGGGATCACTCATTATCAGCCATCTGTTATGCGCTTCACGATTAGATTTATGTTGTTCATGGTTGTGGAGTGTTTGTCTCAATACGTGGATGCCCAAGTCCTCATCAACGAAGGCTCCAACAAGAACTACACCACCATCGCTGATGAAAATGGTGATTATCCGGATTGGATAGAGCTTTATAACGCCGGTACGGATACGGTTTCTCTGTTTAACTATTCATTGACGGATGACCCATCCAATCCTACCAAATGGATATTTCCCAACGTGCAAATACTGCCCGGCGAATTCAAGGTGGTTTTCTGCAGTGGCAAAAACCGCAAACCCATAGCAGGTTTTGTTACAGTACTCACCGAAAACAACTACAATCCTACCATTGGTTGGAACAACCACAATTTCACCACTCCTTTTTATTGGGATGGTGTTTCATCGCTTTTGCTAAATGTGAATTCTTACGCCATCGGCTACACCACCAACTCGGTTTTCAATCAAACCGCAACACCATACAACTCGACTGTTTTGGCTTTTCAGGATGGCAGCGCGGCCATCTTGCAGGCGGAATATGGTTTCAAGGTGCCGGTTCGCCCAAACCTTAGGCTCAACAATGCAGTCATCGGAACCGGTACGCAACAGAATTCTCCTTATGATTACCCTGCTCCCTACGGCAATTGGTACTGGGCGGCTAAAAACCAGATGGTCATTCCTGCTGCAGAGCTCACAGCGGCTGGACTCGCTTCAGGCAATATTACCAGCTTGGCTTTGGATGTGGCATCTACCGACCCCAACACCGTTTACCAATTCATTGAATTCGCCATGAAGCCGGTTGCGTACAATGAGGTGACCTCCGTTTTCGAACCCGTTGATACCAACATGCGATTGCATACCAATTTCAAGATTCCCAAAACCGGAGAGACCATTTATCTTTTTGATGATAATCAAATACTCCAAAGCTCCTTACTGATTAATGCTGAGCAACCAGATGTGGCCTTGGGTTTGTTGCCCGACGCGAATAATTCGGCTGCACCTTCGCTGTTTGGAGTGGGCACTCCGGGCTCTTCCAATAATGCATCACAGCCCTATACAGCCTATTTGCTATCGCCGGTGATTACTACGCCTTCGGGTTTGTACAATACGCCAATAACCGTTTCCATGTCCAACCCCAATGGTATTGGCAGTGTGATTCGTTACACATTGGATGGCAGCGATCCTGATATCAATGATGCCGTTTATACGGGAACACCCGTATCGGTTTTTTTCTCCAGTGTGGTGAAGGCGCGTGTGTTTTCATCGACCGCTTTACCAAGTCCTCCGGCTGTTGCCACCTACCTGTTCGGCATCAATCATGTGACACCGGTATTATCGGTGGTTACTGCACCCCAAAACCTTTATGGTGCTACAGGTATTTTCGACAATTGGCAATATGATTG
>JBMTLM010000343.1:0-2420 GCA_049431185.1 Bacteroidia bacterium
ACCACATCAATACCTCTTGATAGCACATCCGTTCCAATGATCATGTTGATTTGACGGTTCTTGAATGAACGCATGATCTCCTCTCGCTGACGTTGATCCAGGTCGGAGTGGAATGCCTGACAACCGAATCCCGCTTTGCGCATCGCCGTATCAAGTCGCTTCACCTTTTCCTTTGTAGAGGCGAAGATGATGATGCTACCGTAGGTCCCCGTTCGAAGGATTTGGGAAATCAATTCCAACTTATGCGCATCATCCACCATGTAACATTGCTGAATAATGCCTTCAGCGGGTTTTGAGATGGCGATGTTGATTTGCTCCGGATGGTTGAGAATGCGGCCTGCCAGGGTACGTATCTTGGGCGGCATGGTGGCCGAAAACAACAAGGTTTGTCGAACCTTGGGAAGGTAACTTACGATGCGCATGATGTCATCGTGAAAACCCATGTCGAGCATACGATCTGCCTCATCAAGCACCAGATGTTTCAAATGATCGAACTTGATGTCGCCTGTGGCCAAGAATGAAATCAATCGACCAGGAGTAGCAATCACCAGATCGATGCCTTCGCGGATGGCCTTCTTCTGCTGTTCGTAGGAAATGCCATCTCCTCCACCATACACCGCAATCGAGCCAATACCGGAAAAATAACCCAGCGCCTCCACTTGTTGGTCGATTTGCACCGCCAATTCTCGTGTTGGACATAATATGAGCGTTTTGACACGACCTTGCGGTTCATGCATCGCTTTTTCAATCAATGGCAATACGTAGGCGGCTGTTTTGCCGGTTCCGGTTTGGGCACAGGCGATCAGGTCTTTGCCTGCCAGGATGAGCGGAATGGATTGTTGCTGTATGGGTGTTGGCTTATCGAAACCCATGGAAAGCACCCCATCCAACAACTCAGGGGTGAAATTAAAATCGTGAAATGTCAAGGCGTTATAAATAAGTTGCAAAGGTAGTGAATCCTATCTCCACCCGCTTTTGACTATACTTGTGCCTCGTATGTCAGTCAAAGTTTCCTTCCTGATTCCATTTTACAATCCGGGTGACCGGATCATCGACTGTATTGAATCGGTGCTATCCCAACAAGGACCCGAATTTGAGGTCATCTTGGTGGACAATGGGTCTGACGACGGTACATTTGAGGAGGTTGGAAGGCGTTACCGTTTGCATCACCGTATTCGAGTAGCCCATGAGCCCCGAAGGGGAATCGCCTTTGCCTTGAATACGGGATTGAAATGGTGCGCTGGTGCGTATATCGCACGCATGGATGCAGATGACATCTGCATGCCCGGAAGAATGGAAGCACAAGCAACTTTGTTAGATGAAGATTCAAGCATTGGATTGGTGAGCGGATTGGTGCATCACATCGGATCAGAACAAACAGAGGGTATGGCGCATTATGTTGCACAAATCAACCAATGGGTTACCGCTGAAGACATCCGTAAAAATCGATTTGTGGAATCACCTGTCGCACATCCAAGTGTCATGTTCCGTAAGGATTTGATTGCACAATATGGAAGCTAT
Source organism: Bacteroidia bacterium (assembly GCA_049431185.1). Lineage (GTDB taxonomy): Bacteria > Bacteroidota > Bacteroidia > AKYH767-A > OLB10 > JALRAP01. The sequence continues at coordinate 1,522 of JBMTLM010000343.1, forward strand.
AGCACTGATGCGGTACCCGAAGATTACGAGTTATGGCTGCGTTGGCTGGATGCGGGAGTGCAAATGCAAAAAGTAGAGATACCGGTATTGGAGTGGCATGATCTTCCAGAGCGACTTTCCAGAAATCATGAACATTATGCACGAGAAGGATTCGAACAGGTACGTGTACAGTATTTGTCCAGATGGTTACGAAAAAATGTCAGGCCCGATAAACCTATTTTCATTTGGGGCGGCGGCAAATACTCCGTTCAAAAAGCGAAAATGCTAGAGCAATTGGGCATTCGCGTGCATGGATTCATTGATGTCACTGACAAAACAATCGTGGCAGATAAACCTGTAATCCATTACTCCAAAATCCCGCCTCCCGGGCTGATCTTCATCCTATCCGCAGTCAGCAACCGAGGCAAGTTCGAAGAAATCAGAAACCACCTATTGTCCCTAGGTCACCACGAAGAACTCGATTTTCTACTATCAAGCTAAATTCTATTTAACATATTATATTGCAAATAGGACAATATGTATTGCAAATATGTTAATCGTTTGATTTTCAATAAAAGGTCATTTCCGTCTGCTGCGCTTCTTGGTCTCTCGCAAGGTGGTTAACTTTTCCACTTGCGGCCCTCTCACCGTTCGCTGGTACCTCTTCTCTTTTTCAATTAACAAGTTCTCAGCATTGCTGATGAATTCCAAATCCGATTTGGTTTTGGTGGTTTTGCGTTTTGTTTTTGTTGACATGACTATCGTATTACAAACACAATATTAGATGCAAACCGTATCTTTGAAGATGACAGCAGTCATGTAACACGTATGAGTGATTTAACAGCCGCGCTAAACCCCTTTCGTAACACTTTTGAAAGCCACCTGATTGCTGAAATCGAGCAATCCGGCAAGCTCATGCA
>JBMTLM010000344.1:0-2414 GCA_049431185.1 Bacteroidia bacterium
CAGTTTGTGTTGAACGCATCAATCCAATATCGGGATTCAATGAATACCGTATCGCTTTGAATTATCTGAATTCCGGGATGTATGTGATCAGACTGTAACAAGGCCGTCTGCGTGTTTCAAAAAACTTCATTTGGATACAGCCTTGAGAGGTTTTGAAATTTTTCAATAAACCAGCTTCATTTCATCGATCAGTCTTTTACAACCCGCGAACTTGTCGATTACTAACAATGTGAATCGACTGTCCAATGAAATGTTGCGACATTTCTCTGGATCGAAGTCTATATCACTCATCGTGCCTTCCCAAACACGATCGAAGTTGGTGCCTATGAGTTCCCCGTTGGCATTCAACACCGGACTGCCCGAATTGCCACCTGTGGTATGATTGGAAGCGACAAAGGCCACGGGCAAGGTGCCATTCACTGCATATTGACCAAAATCCCTTGCGGCATACAAGTCTTTTAGCTTTTGAGGGACTTCAAACTCTTCAATTGAAGGGTTCTCTTTTTGCATGATACCTTCAATGGTGGTCATGTGATGATATCTTTTTGCATCACTGGCTTCATAACCTTCCACTTGGCCATAAGCCACCCTCAAGGTGGAGTTGGCATCTGGATAAAAACGCTTTTGAGGCTCCATCTCCATCTGTGCTGCCATATATTTCCGATTCAAAACGTTCAATTCCGCATTGATGGCACCAGCCTGCTTTTCCAGTTTCTGTTTGAACATGTCACGGAATGACATGGCCAAACGGTACGCTGGATCACTCTTCATTTTTTTCAGGCTTTTGACGTTGAATGCAGCTAAAAACTCCCTTGTACGGGTGGAGTCGGCAAAGATGCTCTTCTGGTACAGTAAGTTGATGTGTGCACTGAAATCGCCCTTGTACTTGGCTTGTATCTCAATCAATGATGCAGGATGGTAAGCTGGATCGACACCGTTCCAATACATGTTCATCATTGAGTTGAACAGTTTGCTGTCAGTAGATACATCGAAATCTCGGAAGAACTCTCCGGTAGTGGCATGTAGGCGGTCTGCTTCGGCACGGATGGCTTTTTCGTCCACAGGAGTAGCCGAAGCCAGCTGTTCTAGTTTTGAGAAAGCGGATGCATAACGCAACAATTCCACGCCGTAGGCGGCTTCATTGATAAAATCAATAGTCTTGGAAAACGGGGCAAGTTCCTCATAATACCTTTTCATTTGATCCAATATGCCCACATATTCCTTCCTATCATTCGCTTTCGCCCAAGCTGTGAAATTCTTTTCATAAGCTTGTTTGGTTTCGACAGTGTTTAGCCTGGCCAGACCCTTTTGCTCCCCTTGCCATTTCTTCCATGCATTGGCGATGCTGGCCTGTTTGGCTGCATATTGTATTCTCAATTTATCGCTGGAGCGCATGGCATCGTCGATGATTTTCAATCTTTCGGTACGGATGGCGATTCGAACGGGGTTATTCACCTCTATTGTGTTTTTGACGGCATATGAGGATATGTATTGTGTTGTTCTTCCCGGAAATCCATACACCATCGTAAAATCACCCGGCTGAACGCCCTTCAATGATATGGGGAAGAAGTGCCGTGGCTTGAAAGGGACATTATCTTTGGAATAAGCTGCCGGTTTGTTGTCGGCACCGGCATAAACCCTGAACAATGCAAAATCACCTGTGTGGCGGGGCCACATCCAATTGTCGGTGTCACCTCCGAATTTGCCGATGGAAGAGGGAGGTGCACCAACCATCCGTACATCCTTGAAGGTTTCAGTAACAAACAGGAAAAACTGGTTGCCATTGAAGAACGGCCGTACATTCGCGCCCCAATGAGTGCCATCTGTGGCTTGCTTTTCAAGGAAGGCTGACATTTCCTTGATTTTTGCATCCCTTTCCGACTCCGACATATCAGGCGATATTTTACCTACGATTTGTGCTGTCACGTCTTCTATTCGAACAATGAATGTGGCTGTCAATCCTGGACATGCCAGTTCCTGTTCGGCCTTATGCGCCCAAAACCCGTATTTCAAGTAGTCATTCTCCAATGAGCTGTGTGATTGTATCTGTGAAAACCCACAATGATGGTTGGTCAGCAACAATCCTTGGTCGGAGATGATTTCACCAGTACAACCTCCTCCGAATAAAACCACGGCATCCTTCATGCTGGATTGGTTTACGCTGTAAATGTCATCTGCTGAAATCTTCATGCCTTTGGCTTTCATGTCCTGTTCATTGAGCTGTTTCAGGAAAATCGGGAGCCACATGCCCTCATCGGCTATAACAATGAAACGGGTTGTTAAAAAAACGATGACGAATAAAATGTTCTTTTTCATGGTTGGATGTTGTTTGATTTAATGCAAAAGGGACGGCTCTCGCCATCCCTTTCAAAATTAATTAAAACGAATGAATACCTCAGAAGGGCAAATCGTTG
>JBMTLM010000345.1:0-2409 GCA_049431185.1 Bacteroidia bacterium
AATTGATTTGACCATGGACATAAAAATCATCCACCTGCCAGGGTTTTGAATACAGTTCTCCCACGGTAAACTGGTCTCTTTGCTTCAAATAAGATTCAATGGACATAAAATGGTCAACCGAATCTCCTCCCTCTGACCGTTCACCCTCCGAATTTAGTGTCACTCTGACATGTGCACCCAATTGCACCAACTCATTAGCATATTTTCGCAGCAAATCATCGCACAATTCGTTGTACTTTTTGTTTAAAAAACCTTTCGGGTCAACCTTTTTTTTCATATTGTCATCACACGAAGTCCAGACAATAGCAACAGGATTTTTCAAGGTTTCCTTCAATGATTTTTCGATGTTTCGTGGCACCCAATTAAATTTATTGGCCACAGAATATCCAATATGAAATAGTTTGCCCAGAGCACTCTGCTCTGGGTAAATTTGTGCCCAATAATAGTAGGCAAGCCTTCCTGCCTGCCATTGGTTCGGACTGTTTTTCCAAATCTCCCCACTTTCTTCGGATGACCTGTTCAGGGTTCGCCCAAGCAAAGAATCGATGTACTGATCCATCTCTTTCCATAGGTTTCTATGAATGCCCCATAAACTATGTTCCGAACGGATATTCAATTCCTTTCTAACCACCTCCAGTTGGGCATTAATCACCCCAGACTTGTTGGCGAGCACGGCCTCAAGTTCTGCCTGATTCTTGAATGACTCCTGAATTTTTGTATTGATCTCGGCAAGCTTCGTATTCAAAATCATTCTTTTTTCTCCTTTGGTTCCTCTTATTTTCGATTCTACATCTTGTTTTTTTGATCGTAATTTCTTCCGATCCTGTTTCTCCCGATCAATTCTTGCATTCTGGGGCAATGTCGCAACCTTGCCCTCCAGTTCCTTCACTTTGTTCAGTAATTCCCTTTCTTCTGCTTTTTGTTTTTTAACCACCTCTTGATCGATATGGGGAACCATGGCAAAATATTTCAACCACCATGGATTGAATTCAAATTCCTTCTCCTCGGCTTCAACCGAGGCAAAAACATTTCCAGGTTCATCGGGGGTACCCGCACGCACCTCTAGCCCAAGTTGGATACAGGCCTCATTAATCATCTCATACAATTTGACATCCCCCATTCCAGCGGTTTGTGCCGTATCACGCAAAACGAGTAATTCTATCGCATCAATAAGTCCGTCGTTCTTTAGCTTTTCCACGACCATTTGCCGAAGATGGGGCTCCATTTGTTTACTCTTTTCCTGAGCAATGACCTCACGGGCGACGGCAGGATCGACTGAGGGAATCATGTGGTAATACAACTGTATGTACAAACTATTGTCAGTGCCCAATAGATACCGCAAATCCTCCGAGATTCCATCAATCTCCTCCGCCGTCAACTCCAGCTCAATCTCTCCGGTTGAACCGGAAGCTTCATCCAATCCAAAAGTTACCCTTCCCGTTCCTTCATCCATTCGACGGGAAATGACGGGTCTATGTTTTTCCAAAATTGCCGGCACTATTTCATCAAGAGCCTCCATCAGGGCATCCTTCAAACAATCATTAATATGATTAAAGTACTCCTCTCCTATCGGCCATTTCCTTTTCGCATCCTTGCTACCCGCCTTCTCTTCGGGATGAGCATAAATATTACGAATGACGACCAAGGTATCGAATAAGTCTTGAAGCCCTTTTCTTCCTATACTGCGGCCCTTCTTCCGGGTCTCGGTCATCTGAGAAAAGCCGGAATCAACACCGCCATCCACAACTTCTTTGAGCAATACCCATTCCTGTATAAAAGATGAAGTCAGGGGAAAATCATTCTTTTGATACAATTCACGCAATATGGAATGTTCGAGTGTTCCGGAGAGTAATCGATAAAAAGAAAGAAAATGACCAAAACTTGGCTTTTGTCTGGCGAATTTATAAAATTCGGCTTCAATCCTGTAAGCCGGATTATTGGCCCTCTTATACTCACCAAACAAAATTCCCGTCATGTAAATCAACAAGGACTCCCCCAAATCCAGGAGGGCCTTGTGCATGGCCATTGAGGATTCTACCTCCGTCAACTGACCCAGTGATGCACCTATTTGCTTTGGAAAACGCAAATACTGGCTTTTTTCTTCTGTTTCCATATTTCCTTATTTTTTACATCTAAGGTACAATGGACAATGGAATAATTGTGTCTTCTGTGCTAACCTACCCGATTTCGGAGCCGATGACTTTTGTTTACCCTGAGGTACTCCCCATTTATTGAACCATTAATGCCGTTTTCTTAATTTATTTTTATCCCACTTATTGCATTAGAAATTTGGCCCTTGATTTTCACCCGATGTTCGCATAATTTAGGGCAAGAAGTTCATCTTGAGAACATAACCCGTAAGACACCATGCATGAGTTAGTCCACGAGTTTACCTCCAGAAAAGTTAGC
>JBMTLM010000346.1:0-2402 GCA_049431185.1 Bacteroidia bacterium
ACCAAGGACCCACAGATTATGAGTCTGTTGCTCTAACCGACTGAGCTATAGGCCCTGAATACAGGTTTTCACCTGCGCCTGCAAAATTAACCTTCTGCTGACAATAATCAAAGCACCTACTCGGCGAGTGGAGATATGCCTGTGAAAAAATCATTCATCGGCTCAAACACATAGTCGGTCCAACCGGCAGCATGCTTATCCGATTCCTCTCTGGAGGGAAAACCGCCGTGCTCTAAAAACAGTTCACAGCCCGCTGGATGCGGCTTCAATTGGATGCTAACAATAGACTCAGGTAGTTTACGATCCCACTCCGACGGTTTCCAAGTAAAAACCAATATTCCGTTCAATCGATCGGCCACCTTTACCGTTCCCTTGACCCAACCATTGAAGTACTCCGCAACGCCGTTTTCAACAGGGTCGGCAAATCCTCCACCATCACACCAGCGATCAACCAGCTCCTTTCGGGTAAACGTATCAAAAACCTGATGCCTGTCGGCATAGAATACGTATTGCAGAGCCAATGGAAAAGCGGTTCGTGCAATCACTTTTTCTTCACTCATCGCGTAAACACGATTTTTTCCGTTAACACACCTCCATCAACTTGGATGCGGAGGAAATAAACTCCTGCTTTTACATCATCACCCACAACGAAGCGATGGTCTCCGGCTGGCAAATGGCCGTTCTGTAATTCGGTAACCGCTCTTCCCGTCATGTCGAGTAACTGCATGGTGATTTTCGCATCGTTTTTCAGTTGGAAGCTGACCATGGTGTTAGATGAGGAAGGATTGGGGGATATGTTCAACGTAGAGAGAAAATCTACATCCTGTATGCCTACAGTTGAAGTCCCTGAGATGTTGATGTCGTCGATGTAAATGTTATTGCCTGTGTTTTGAGTGTACTGGAATTTAAATCTCACACTAGGCTTGTTGTTATAGGAAACACTGTTGATGTTCACTGTTTCTTCGCGCCAGAGCGAAGGGTTGTTGGGTATGAAACTTGAAGAGACCAAGCCCGCCGTGGAAAGGTTCAACCCTGATTCGGTATAACGCATGGCCCACAACTCACCGCAGTTGTTGGAAGCAAAGACTTTCAACTGATCGGTTCCGGAAGTGGAACGCGCAGCAAAAGACAGTTTGAACTTCATGGAAGCATTCGTGATGTTCGAGAGGTTATAACCTGGTGTTATGAAAACATCCACTTGGCCATTGGGATTCCCCGAGTGATTGATCAAACGCATGGCATACGAACCTGAATAGGCAGCAACATTCGAACGGGTCCAGGCATTGCCTCCATTGTTCTCCACGATCCAATCGGAGCCGGAGGGAATGGTCGAAACATTTTCAAAGTCTTCCACAAATGGCGCAGTGGCCGCTGCTGGCGAGGGACTGACGATGACATGTCCTTGACGGGTGAGCGTGTTGCTTCCGGAACCATTGCTGGCTGTCAAGGTTACGTCGTAAATCCCCGGTGTATTGTATTGCACTACCGGATTTTGGTCGGTGGAGCTGGAGGGAGTGCCTCCGGGAAAACTCCATTGCCAGTTTTGCACATCCGCTTTCCAAGAAAGATCCGTGAAAGTGAGCGTGGTGCCCGCGCAAATGTATCGATCCACATTGCTGAACTCCGCCACAGGCGTACATGGTACGGCCACATAGCCATCGTTGGTGCCCGTGGCAATGAGGTTTGAGGGTTGCCACAAACTGTTTCGCTGGCCAATGATGGAATTCAAGGCCGCATGCATGCGCGCCTTTTGTCCTTCGGTAAACATGTAGTGACAGCTGGCATAGTCCATATAGTTTTGAACGTTATCCAACGAATTACACGTCACTTGTGCGGTATCGCAGCTAAAGTTGGCCACACCAATGGTATTGGGCGTATCCTGAACAAAATCATCGTCACTGCAATTGGCGGGAAGCCCTGGGTTGTTGGTACTACCCCAAGTATGCGGCAGGTTGAGCCAATGGCCCGCTTCGTGTACCAATGAACGTGCAGCGTAGTTGCTACCACTACTGGTACCGATACTGCCGGTATAGTCATGGCGGATCACTACACCATCAATCGATCCGGTGATGCCGGGATAATAAGCGTAGCCTGCGGCGCCGCTGGCGATGTTGTTCACCACCCAGATGTTGAAGTATTTGTTATAAGGCCAATCAATCAGTCCTTTCACGTTATCTCCGGCGGTATAGGTTAAACTTGAAACAGTGCGCGTGATTCCATCGGTGCAATTGCCATTGGGATCGATTTGGGCCAATCGGAATTCAATCTGACAATCTGCGATGATTGGACGGAAAGCGGAGGCTACCAACACACTGTCGCCATACAATTTTTGAAAACTCATGTTGAATATATCGACCGCATCCAGAATCTGCGCCTTGGAGATATTCTCCGGTCCGTAATTG
>JBMTLM010000347.1:0-2342 GCA_049431185.1 Bacteroidia bacterium
ATTATGGCCTTGAATCCCTTAACGGGAGCCATCGGGTTGATGAGATACGCACTGGGTGGTCCCGCCGTGGAGGTTTCCCTATTGGTGGTAAGTTGCATTTGCGCTGTTGCTTATCTCGTATTTGGAATGTTCTACTTTAAAAAATCTGAGTCCTACTTTGCCGACCATGTTTAATGGTGGATGAATCGTTTACCGATAAACTAAATGTCTGATCAATTCTCCGAGCCTGTTATCGACATTTCCGAAGTCTCCAAGATGTTCCACATCCGGCATAACGACTCGGGTGGATATCTTTCCTTGCGCGACAAGCTTTTGGGATTTTATAAAAAGAAAAAGAACACCGGAGAGGATTTTTGGGCCCTTAGGGATGTTTCTTTTTCAGTGAAACGAGGCGAGTCCCTCGCTATCATCGGTAGAAATGGATCCGGTAAATCAACCTTGTTGAAAATACTTTCAAAAATCACTCCCCCCACTAAAGGTAGCATCATCACCAGGGGGCGAATGGCCAGCTTGTTAGAAGTGGGAACAGGTTTTCATCCGGAACTCACAGGCTCTGAAAACATTTACTTCAACGGTTCATTGCTCGGAATGACAAAGGCTGAAATCGATTCGAAATTCGATGAGATAGTGGACTTCAGCGGAGTGGAAAAATTCCTGGATACTCCATTAAAATGGTACTCCAGTGGCATGCAATTGCGACTGGCTTTTTCCGTGGCTGCCTTCCTTGATTCCGAGATTCTAGTGATTGATGAGGTGCTGGCAGTTGGTGATATCGATTTTCAGAAAAAGTGCCTTGACAAGATGGAGCATGTAACACGCAGTGGCCGTACCATCCTCTTTGTATCCCACAACATGCCGGCTGTACGTTCCTTGTGCAAGTCGGTTGTTTTGTTGGATAAGGGTGTCGTGAAATACCAAGGTGACGTCACCGAAGGGATTGATCGGTACATGAGTATTGCCACCTCATGGAACGATTCCCCCGGCACCTATGATTTTACCCGTCATCCGGCAAGCAAGGGTCATCTAAGCGGTATGCGTACCGCTCGTTTGATCAGGAACGGTAAGCCCTCTTATTTGTTTTTTGCAGGAGATCCTTTTAGCGTTGAGTTTGATTACGCCGGTGTAAAAGAGTCCTGTGAAATGGATTTGGTTGTTTCCATAAAGGATAGCTACTTCCAGCCGCTGATGACGTTGGGTGTTCAGGATCTCGGTATACGCATCCATGATCGCGGCAAGGGCCAGGGTACCATTCGGTTCTCCGTTGATCAATTGCCGCTATATGGTGATGGGACCTACTATATGGATGTCAAGTTTGTTGAGCAAAACATGAACCCTGTTTTTTTTGAAAACGTAATCAGTTTTAAGCTGGAGCCTAAGGATGTTTTTGGTACGGGTAAATTCATCAGTCCTCAATTCAACAGTGTCTTTCCAGGCAAAGTTGATTTTGAGGTTGATTGATTTCCGAAACATTAATTTCATGATATGATACGGCATTTCCCCGGATTTAAAAGTGATCGCCCGGTGGTGGTGGTTACCTCTGATGAGCCTTGGGGTCATGTATGGCATACACAACTACACTTTGCCTATTCTTTATCCGAATCCTTTAACGTGGTTTTTGTAGGTCCTCCCTCCAAATGGACACTGCGGTCATTGTTGTCACCCAAGATAATCCTTGAAGACATATCCAGCACTTTGAAAGTGATTTCCTATTCGAACCCTATCCCATCACTGCTGGGTAAGTGGTCCGTGCGTATTAATGATTGGTTCAATGGTTTGATGATATCTAAATTGGCTAAAGGACGTCGTGTTGAGTTGGTTTGGCATTTTGATCGGTATAGGTCTGTGTTTTTTTTTCGGTCTCCGTCTGTCAAACACATTTATCATGTCATCGATCCTGTAGCCAATTTGAATTTTGACCGCTATCTATCCGTGAATGCCGATTTGGTGGTTTCCGTCAGTCGAAGGTATTTGGATCATTATAAGGGTTTAAACAGAAATGTGGCTTATGAGGGACAAGGATGGGACCCTTCCTTGCTTGCGAAGGCATCTGAATCCTCCGTTTCACAAAATTTAAACCCTGGTTCCATGCTGCTGCTTGGGACTTTTTTGGATGATGTCGACTATGAACTGTTGATTCAATTAAGGTCTGAAATCAAGGGTGTTCCCATGGTCTTGATTGGTCCTGATCGAACTCGCTTACCTGAACGGCGGTCATTGTTCCTTCAATTATGCGGTCTGCCCGAAGTGTTTTGGTTAGGAGCCCTACCACCTGTTGAATACCTTCAACACATAGCTGCTTCAGCAGTATGTTTAATAGCCTATGAACCCACAGGCAAGGTTTT
>JBMTLM010000348.1:0-2380 GCA_049431185.1 Bacteroidia bacterium
TCTCTTCCAATGCGGGAATCACATCCGCTTCGGATGTTCGCGGGTGCTTGATGAGTTTTGATAGCTTTTCCCGTGTCATGAACATTCACCAATTGATAACGGCACGATTGAAAATGTCTTCTGTCAATTGTCCGCAAATCTCTGCAATCAAATCCTGTTCAACAGAAGCCAGGTTTTTTTGGCTGTCATAGTCGACATACCTCGAGAAATTGCTTTCAAAATCCTGTTTAGGGTCTTTCTTGTTTTTGAAGCTGACGGAAACGGTGATGGTAAGCCGGTTCAGCGCCGCCTGCTCATTCCCTTGTATGGCAACAGGCCTTGATTGGTAATCCGAAATGAAGCCCTCAAAACGCAAATCACCATCGGATGTCGATAAGCGAAGATTGGTTTGTGACACAAACCGGTCTTTCAGTTTTTCAGTAAAAACGGAACTCAAGGAAGGCTGAACGATGCTCGCCCTGTTTTCAAAAAAATCCACATAAACGGTTTCAGTTCCGGCAGGAATCGATGCTCCTGTGAAGGAATAAATACCGCAAGCCGCCTGTAGCATGAGAATTACCAGCAGGAAGATTCCGGATATTTTTTGCTGTTGGATGAACATGGTCATGGATTAAACATCAAAGATCGTATCCCTTTATTTTCCTGTATAAAGTTCTCTCCGATATGCCAAGCTCCCGTGCGGCATGTTTTCTTTTTCCCCTATGCTTCTCTATCGCTTTCTTGATGATCTCTTTTTCGCGTTCCTCCAGGGAAAGGTTCTCATCGATGATCTCGTCATGTCTGGTTACGGGTGCCACAGTTCCTCCCACCGGTTGTATGGAAATGGAAGGTTGTGGGATGGCGGCAACGGGACTTACCTCTTGGTATAGTTTATCAATGATCTGGGCATGTGATTCTGCGAATGCCCCGGTTACACCGCCCGCTGCAATCATTTCCAAGACAAGTTTTTTGAGATCCACAATATCCTTACGCATGTCAAACAAGACCTTGTAAAGGAGGTCACGTTCAGAAAATTCCCCTTGAGGTGCACCTGCCAACATGGGTAGTTTGCGAGCACCCTCCTCTGGAAGGTAATTTCGCAATACATCCAAGCCGATGTTCTTGTTTCGTTCGAGAATGGACAGTTGCTCTGTCACGTTTTTAAGTTGTCGTACGTTGCCGGGCCATGCATAGTTTGACAGGAGCTCCACTGCATCTTGAGAGAGCGAAACTACAGGCATGCGGTATCGCTCCGCAAAATCACCGGCAAACTTTCGAAAGAGTAAATGGATATCTTCCCGTCTTTGGCGGAGCGGAGGCACTTGAATGGGAACAGTGCTCAATCGGTAGTAAAGGTCCTCACGGAACTTGCCGTTTCTGATCGCATTGGGTATGTCTACATTGGTGGCTGCAACCACCCTTACATTTGTTTTGAGCACCTTGGATGAACCGACTTTGATGAATTCGCCGGTTTCCAAAACGCGCAACAAACGAACTTGTGTCAACAAGGGTAATTCAGCAACCTCGTCAAGGAAAATGGTGCCGCCTCCAACCACTTCGAAATACCCTTTACGTGCTTCATGGGCACCAGTGAAGGCTCCTTTTTCATGGCCGAACAGCTCCGAATCAATGGTGCCCTCCGGTATGGCTCCGCAGTTAACTGCGATGTATGGACCGTGTTTGCGTGCACTCAGGTTGTGAATGATTTGCGGAAACACTTCCTTACCCGTCCCGCTTTCTCCAGTGATCAACACGGTGATGTCGGTAGGAGCCACTTGCCGGGCTGTATCTATGGCATGCTCAAGCAACGGGGAGTTGCCGATGATTCCAAACCTTTGTTTGATATCCTGAATATTCATGCTAACGATTATTTCACGACCGCCCGACCAATGAGCGTGGCGGCAGTACAGGATTCCGCCAAAACTTCTACATAGTCGCCTGGCTTGAAATTTTCCTTAGGGAAAACCACTACTGCGTTCTCCGTATTACGACCCATGAGCATTTCGCTGGATCGCTTTGAAGGTCCTTCGACCAAAACGAGATGTGTTTTGCCCGTCATGTCCTCCATGCGCTTTTTTGAAAGTGATTGCTGAAGATCCACGATTTCGGTTAGCCTTCTGGTTTTAACTTCATCGGGAACATCATCCTTGTATTGCCTTTCCGCCAACGTCTTGGGCCTTTCCGAATATTTGAACATGTAGGAGAAATGGAAACCCGACCATTCCATCAAGGACAGGGTATCCTGATGGTCCTGTTCTGTTTCACCGCAAAAGCCGGAAATGATATCGGTGGACAGGGCGCACCCTGGAATGATCCTGCGAATGGCCATTATGCGGTCCATGTAATCCTCGCGAGTGTACCCGCGGTTCATCCGTTCCAATACCGAGGTGCTTCCCGATTG
>JBMTLM010000349.1:0-2379 GCA_049431185.1 Bacteroidia bacterium
TTAGTCGTCATGCCCTAGCAGGCTTACCTGAGCCTGTTATTCAAACCAGTCCTAATACGCAAGCCCCTCTCTTTCCAAAGAATGGTCGAGAATACAACCCTGTCGTAACGCTTAATGGCTGGACATTGCCATGGCGAATGAATCAAGGAGTGAAAGAGTTTCATTTAGTAGCTGAACCAGTGGTTCGTGAGATGGCGCCGGGGTTTAAAGCGCATTTATGGGGCTATAACGGCCAATCGCCTGGACCCACGATTGAGGTTGTGGAGGGCGACAAGGTTCGTATATTTGTTACCAATAAGCTGCCAGAGCATACTTCTATACATTGGCATGGACAGCGCTTACCAAATGGCATGGATGGTGTAGCAGGATTAAATCAATCTGCGATCCCATCCGGTAAAACGTTTGTTTATGAATTTACGGCCCGTCGGCCCGGCACATTTATGTATCATCCGCATGCTGATGAAATGACCCAAATGGCGATGGGCATGATGGGGTTTTGGGTGACTCATCCCAAGGGAAAGAATCCAGATATTGATGAGGTCAATCGGGACTTTTGTTTTTTACTCAGTTCCTACGATATTGATCCTGGCAGCTTTACACCCAACCCAATGACCATGCTCGACTTTAATATTTGGTCTTGGAATAGTCGTGTATTTCCTGGGATTGATACATTGAATGTGCGTCATAACGACAAGGTACGAATACGGGTTGGTAATCTCACCATGACAAATCACCCAATTCACTTGCATGGCCATGAATTTCAGATTACCGGAACTGATGGTGGACCAACGCCAAAGGCAAACCGGTGGTATGAGGTAACCGCTGATGTTGCGGTAGGCCAAATGCGACAAATTGAATTTTTAGCCGACGAGGAAGGAGATTGGGCATTTCATTGCCATAAAAGCCATCACACCATGAATGCGATGGGGCATGATATGGCTAATCTTATAGGTGTCGATCATCGGGGCATCGCAGGAAAGATAAAAAAACTTATCCCTGACTATATGGTGATGGGTGAACGAGGTATGGCTGATATGACTGAGATGGAAATGCCGCTACCTGAAAATACGATTCCGATGATGACGGGTGACGGCCCTTATGGCTCGGTTGAGATGGGCGGAATGTTTAGCATCCTAAAAGTTCGAAAGAATCAACCGCACAATGACTATAAAAATACCGGCTGGTATAAACAAGCTCCAGGAACACAGGCATATGAATGGAAAGGGAAACAACCTGTAATCAATCGCAGTCAGTCTGCAGGATCGTCTGCCATGAACCGTGTTCATGAACAGCCAGACGTAGAAGTAAAAATCAAAAAGCCTGCTGGAAATTCAAAACATAATCATTAGGAGAAAGAAATATGTATATAAAAATTCTGTTTACTATCGCAACACTCACACTAACCCCATTGGCATTTGCTCATGGGGATCAGCACAAAAAATCATCGCAGCCTGCAAATTTTATTCAGGAGGCATGGGGAATTGGTGCTAATAAAAATGAAGCAAATCGAACAATAGTGATCACCATGACCGATAAGATGAGATTTCATCCAGAAAAAATTGATGTGAAAGTTGGTGAAATAATTCGCTTTCAGGTAAAAAATGAAGGGAAACTAATGCATGAAATGGTGATCGGTACTAAGCCAGTACTCGATAAGCACGCTGAACTGATGCTCAAAAATCCAAATATGGAGCATGATGAGCCTTATATGGCCCATGTGGCACCCGGTAAAACTGGAGAAATTATTTGGAAATTCAATCGTTCTGGTAATTTTGAATTTGCCTGTCTAATGGCGGGGCACTATCAAGCCGGAATGATTGGAAAAATTGAGGTGAAATGATGAAAAAATTCATCCTCGTCATTTTTATGGCATTAAGTTTTTCAGTTTATGCAGTCGAGTGGACTAAGGGCGAAATTCGTCGAATTGATCCCGATAACAAGAAGATCACAATTCGACATCAAGAAATTAAAAGTTTAGATATGCCAGAAATGTCGATGGTATTTCAAGTTGAGAATATAGCTCTATTGCAAGGGCTAAATGTGAACGACCGGGTTGAGTTTGTTGCTGAAATGAAAGATAAAAAATATTTTGTCAAAGAAATTCGAAGAAACAATTGAAAGTCGTTTTAAACGACACTTTCAAATTCGAACTACAAGAGATTTCTCACACACAATCGCTGCCATTTTCTCGTGGACTCCGCGTGCCTAACCCACCATCCCCTTGCCATAAGGCTTCCAAGGTGTGTGTAATCAAGTGTTCAGCACAGTGTGCACACACCAACTTTTGTGGATACGTTATGTCGTTGAAACGATTGAGAATTTTACTGAAACTTCGAGCTTATGATTCCGTCGCTCTAACCAGCTGAGCTAATTCGCCGA
>JBMTLM010000350.1:0-2377 GCA_049431185.1 Bacteroidia bacterium
TCATCATATACCCCACGCGGGCCAACTGGATTTACATTACCCCAATATTCTTCTGTTTGCGGATGCACCAGTGGATCTCCATACACTTCGGATGTGGATGCCACCAAAATCCTTGAACCCTTTGCTTTAGCCAGGCCAAGGCAATTGTGCGTTCCTAAAGCACCCACCTTCAAGGTTTGAATGGGAATTTTCAAATAATCAATGGGACTGGCGGGGGATGCAAAATGAAGAATATAATCTAAGTGGCCAGGCACATGAATAAATTTAGTTACATCGTGATGGTAAAATTCAAACTCCTTGAGTTTGAAAAGATGTTCAATGTTTTTTAAATCTCCAGTGATCAAATTATCCATACCCACTACATCGAATCCTTCGCGAATGAATCGATCACACAAATGTGAACCTAAAAAACCGGCGGCTCCGGTGATGAGTACTCTTTTATTGGACATGGCAATTTAATTTACAGTATGTCTTCCGATGCTTTCATAGTGGAATCCAAGTTCACGAATGCTGTCGACGTCAAACAAATTTCTTCCGTCAAAAATGACTTTGTTTTTAAGGTTCTTCACGATTTTTAAGAAATCAGGTGTCCTGAATTCATTCCATTCTGTTGCGATTATCAAAGCATCGGCACCATTCAATGCATCGTATTGATTCTCGGCATATGTGATTTTATCGCCAACAGTTGCCTTTACATTGTTCATGGCTTCTGGATCAAACGCAGTAATGGTAGCACCTGCCTCAACGAGTGCATCAATCATATAGAGAGCTGGGGCTTCGCGGATATCATCCGTATTGGGCTTGAATGCCAAACCCCATAAGGCAAAATGTTTTCCCTTGAGGTTTCCGTTGAAGTAACTATTGATTTTGGGGATCAGGTGAAGTTTTTGTTTTTCATTGACATCCATTACTGCATTTAAAATCTTGAAATCGTATGCGACTTCATTAGAGCTTTTCACCAATGCCTGCACATCCTTGGGAAAACAACTTCCTCCGTATCCGATACCAGGGAACAAAAAGCGTTTACCTATTCTGGCATCGCTGCCAATGCCCAATCGAACCATGTCTACATCCGCCCCTAGCTTTTCACAAAGCTGAGCGATTTCATTCATGAATGAAATTTTCGTAGCCAAGAAAGAATTGGCCGCATACTTAGTCAATTCTGCCGAACGTAGATCCATGTAGATTAGCGGGTTGCCCGAACGCACAAAAGGAGCATAGAGTTCTCCCATCCATTTTTTAGCACGCTCCGATGATGTGCCAATGACTACACGATCGGGCTTCATAAAATCATCCACAGCAACTCCCTCCCTCAAAAACTCCGGATTGGACACCACATCAAACTCAACTTTTGAATTTTCTGCAATGGCAGCATGCACTTTTTCTGCTGTTCCAACCGGGACAGTGCTTTTATCCACTACAACAACATATTCAGAAATGATTTTACCCAAGTCTTTTGCAACACCCAACACATATTTCAGATCTGCAGACCCATCTTCTCCGGGAGGGGTTGGCAAGGCTAGAAATAAAATCTTTGCACCCTCGATACCGGATTTTAAATCTGACGTAAACTTGAGTCGATCCTCTCTCAGGTTACGTAAAAATATTTTTTCAAGTCCGGGTTCATAAATCGTTATTTGACCCGCGCTTAGCTTATCTACTTTAGTTTGATCGATATCGATGCAGGTAACTTCGTTTCCTGTTTCTGCAAAACAGGTTCCGGTCACCAAGCCAACATATCCAGTTCCAATAACGGCGATTTTCATATGTGTTAGTTTACAAATTCATTTACGTGTTGTGTGATGTGTTCCAATTGGTCCTGATCCATTTCGGTATGTATCGGAAGAGATACTACTCGCTGTGTGAGCCAGTCGGTCACTGGTAAATCAAATTCAGGAAGTCCCATTGAAGAGAACATTTTTTGACGATGCGCAGGAACAGGATAATAAATCATGGCAGGAATCTGCTTGGATGCAAGGTATTCAACCAACTCATCCCGATTGGCATCTTTTAAAACCAGCGTATACTGATGAAATACATGGGTATTCCCTTCAGCTGCTGCAGGGGTAATGATTCCAGCATTGGACTGAAATGCTTGATTGTAAAACCGGGCAACTTCGTTGCGCTTTTGGTTGTAGTGATCTAATTTTTTAAGCTTGATATCAAGTATAGCAGCTTGAATGGTATCCAAGCGGGAGTTGCAACCCACCAGATCGTGGTAGTATCGTTTGCTTTGACCATGATTGGCGATCATGCTCAATTTAGTTGCCAATTCGCTATTGTTGGTCGTGATAGCTCCGCCATCCCCATAGCATCCCAAATTCTTTGAAGGGAAAAACGAAGTGCACCCTATATCGCCAATACCGCCTGTTTTAAC
>JBMTLM010000351.1:0-2355 GCA_049431185.1 Bacteroidia bacterium
TATAATTTCCTAACGGAATCGTTTAAATTCTACCGGGTGAATGACCAAGGTGTTTTAATCGCGCGCATCTTCATCGACAAAAACAGGCATTTTTTCGTGGAAGGCAAAAAGCAGTTGGGAACCCTCTTTAATGACCCTGGTAAGGTATTGCTCAATGAAGAACTAGCCCTTCGGGTGGTAGAACATTTGATTGCCCATTGCCTTGATTTTGACATTATTGCCCCACCTTTCGATCAGGTTCGCGTGATTTCTGTACAAGAGATGATAGAAAAGAGCCTATCAAGTGTGGTCAGCACTGGTAAAAGATTGGGCTTCAGGCTACAAACCGATGCCGACCCCACTTAATATTTTTTGATTTACACTGTGATTTTTGGCGATTAATGATTAATTTTGCGACCTCTTTTGAGAAAAAGAGGGTATTTCGGCCCGTTCGTCTAGGGGTCTAGGACATCTCCCTTTCACGGAGGAAACACGGGTTCGATTCCCGTACGGGCTACCAAACATTAATCGCCGCAAGGCCACTAAAAAATAAAAAGTCAAAACAATGGCTAATCACAAATCCGCCGAAAAGCGCATTCGCTCCAACGAATCCAAGAACGAGCGTAATCGCTATCAGGCCAAGACCATGCGTAACGCTCTGAAGGAGTTACGCGCTTCCAAAGACAAGAAACAAGCCTCGGAGATGTTCCCCAAGGTGGTTTCCATGTTGGACAAGCTTGCCAAGAATAACGTGATCCACAAGAGCAAGGCTTCTAACCTAAAGTCCAGCCTTGCCAAGATGGTTAATGCACTCTCCTGACCCCTGGGGATCATTTTTTTAAGGCAATAAACTGACCTTTCCGCCTAACCTCGGAAGGGTCTTTTGTTTTTCGGATTTTTTCATTCATCCGCTTTCTTATGAAGGTTTTTTCATTGGGCCAAAGGCCCCCCTCAGATCGACCACGCGAAAAGATGATCAAAAACGGCAGCTCCGTGCTATCGGATGCCGAATTGTTGTCGGTATTACTGCGCAACGGTACACCAGGTGAACCGGTAACCGAATTGGCCGAACGCATTTTACGATCCGTCAGCCATGACCTTACCCGATTGTCCAAAATGTCGCTGCATGAACTTTCAGCTTTTAAAGGCATGGGGCCCGTCAAAGCGGTTATGGTGCTGGCCGCTTTGGAATTGGGACGGCGAAGAAGACTTGCTGTGGCCTCATCCAAGGTGAAAGTTGTAAGCAGCTCCGATGTTGCTGACATTTTCATTCCGATGCTATCAGATTTGGGTCATGAGGAATTTTGGGTGTTGTTGCTGAACCGCGCGAACCAGGTGATCGAGCGACATCAGGTAAGCAAAGGCGGTGTTGCAGGTACGGTGGTGGACCCCAAATTGATTTTCAAAAAAGCCCTTGAAGTGACCGCTTCTGCTTTGGTGTTGTGTCACAATCATCCAAGCGGCAACCGTTCTCCAAGCGAGGCTGATATCCACCTCACCAAAAAGATTGCAGATGCGGCCAGGTTGATGGACATGCAAGTCATCGATCATATCATCGTGGCCGGCGATGGTTATTACAGTTTTTCGGACGAAGGCAGGCTTTGATGTATTTGTGGAATCATTATTCCTAATTTAGCATCCCATGGGTAGCATGTCCCGCAGTAAAGTGGCCGTTTATGTGCCTGTTGTTACCAACAGGTTGCGATACACATTTGACTTGGTGCTCGGCGATTTGGTCGGATTGGATTATGAGTTTCACACCACCTCTGAATCTTTTCATTCCTGGGCCGGCCCCAAAATGACTTATGGCGAACAGCCTTTAGGCGACGAGATTTTTGTTGGATCGGTTCGCCTGTTGTTTGAAAAAGGAATCGAAGACCAACAGGTTTCGGTTTTTGATTGGCAAGGCGTAAAAGCCCTATTCTCCACCCATCCCAAACACTTGTTTCCTTTTGATCTGTTTGCCGCATCTTTCTGGTTGGTTACACGCTACGAGGAATATTTGCCTCATCTGCGCGACACCCATGATCGATTCGATAGCTCTGAAAGTCTGGCTTTTCAAAAAGGCTTTTTGAATAAACCTTTGGTCAATATTTATGCACGGATGTTGCAGGATATCTTTAAGAACCGATACCCCGATATCCATTGCTCCACCAGAAAATACCGGTTTATATCGACCATCGACATCGATAATGCATGGGCTTATTTGGAAAAGGGCTTCATGCGTACCGCAGGTGCCTATGCACGCTCCCTGGCAAGTCTTGATTTCAAAGAGTTCTTCGAACGGTCAAGGGTTTTACTTGGGTTATCCAAGGACCCATATGATACCTACGAGCTACAATTGTCATTGCAAAAGCAATACAAGTTCAAAACGAT
>JBMTLM010000352.1:0-2353 GCA_049431185.1 Bacteroidia bacterium
GGTATTTCCTCAAAAAGCAATTACCTTGTGGCGGGAGCTGAAAGTGGTCCAGCCAAACTTGATAAGGCTGAAAAATTGGGAGTACAAATCATTTCCGAGGAACAACTGATTAAAATGATGGAACATGGCTAAAAACGGATTCAGGAACAGGGTTTCAAGCCTGTTGCTTCGCCGAGAAATACTCAAACGTAAAAGGACCAACACCCGGTCCAGCTCGTTTGAAAATGTCAAATCCATCGGGATTCTGTATGACGCCACCGATGACAAAGATTTTGAGTTGGTGAAAGCCTATACTCGTAATCTCATGACACATTCCAAGGAAGTGGTAGCATTGGGTTTTTATGGGGAGAATGAACTTCCCGGCAAACGGTTGATGAAATTGGGATTGGATTTTTTTGCTAAAAAAGCCCTTAACTGGAAAATGCGACCGTCTAATCCGATTGTGAATAATTTCATCAATAAGCCGTTTGATGTTTTATTGTTATTGAACACCCATAAGTGCATTCCATTGGTGTACGCCGCCATGGAATCCAAGGCTTCCTTCAAGATTGGAAGATATGAGAGCGGTTTAACGGGCTTACTTGACTTCATGGTTAAGGATGATGGCAAACCGGGAATGAAGGAGCTATTGAATCATATCAATCATTACTTAATGTTAATCAAGAATGAAAAAAAACAATAAACTAACCGGAACCGGAACCGCACTGGTCACACCTTTCAAGTCTGACTTCACGGTGGATTTCAAATCACTGGGAAAAATCATAGACGCTCAGTTAAAAGGCAATATTGATTACCTGGTGTTGATGGGAACTACCGGCGAGTCGGTTACTTTGGATAAAAAGGAAAAGGCCGATATCATTTCATTCGCCAAAGAACGCGTCAAGAGAAAAATCCCATTGGTTGTAGGTATTGGCGGCAATAACACCACCGAAGTCATTCAAACGCTGCAATCACAGGATTTATCGGGGATTGAAGCGGTACTATCAGTGGCGCCGTACTATAACAAACCCAACCAAGAAGGTCTTTACCGGCATTTTTCCGAAGTTGCCAAGGCGAGTCCTATTCCTGTTATCCTATACAATGTGCCTGGCCGTACCGGTTCCAACATGTTGCCTGAAACCACCTTGAGAATCGCAAATGAAAACGCCAAAGTAATCGGTATCAAGGAAGCGTCTGGTAATATGGACCAGATCATGCAAATCATTCACCATCGTAAAAAGGGTTTTCTGGTCATTTCCGGTGACGACTCGATAACGCTTCCCTTGATGGCAGCTGGCGCTGATGGTGTTATTTCCGTGGTGTCAAACGTTTTTCCAAGGCAATATGCCGAAATGGTGCGTTGTTGCATGAGAGGTGAATGGTCCAAAGCAAGAAAACTGCACTATTCCCTGTTGGATTTGATTCCGCTTCTGTTTGCTGAAGGTAGTCCTTCAGGTGTGAAATGCCTGATGGAGTTGAAAGGGCTTTGCACGCAACACGTACGAATGCCTTTGGCTCCCGTTAGCCAACAGTTAAAAAACAGGCTTTTGGAATATGCCTAAGGCAAAAACAGGTCAGGGATACAGACGTTTGATCAACCAATTTCCTGAATGATCGACGTGATAAACGATTCGATCATGCAGCCTTGATGGCCTTCCCTGCCAGAATTCAAATTGAGTTGGCTCAAGCCGAAATCCTCCCCAATGGGGTGGTCGGGTGACTTCAATATCGTTAAAACGCGCCACGAACTCCTGATATCTTTCGTCCAAATGTGCTCGAGATGTTAAGATACCGCTCTGGTCGGAAACCCATGCGCCTATTCTGCTTTCCCGTGGTCTGGAATCAAAATAACGATCCGACTCCTCGTTTGTAACCTTACTGATCTTTCCTTCAATTCGAATCTGGCGGTGCAATTCAGACCAAAAGAAGTTGATAGCTCCCCAAGGGTTTACTTCGATATCCGACCCTTTTCGAGAGTTGAAATTGGTATAAAAGACAAATCCCTTATCATCAAAAGCCCTTAAAAGCACTATTCGCGATGATGGTCGTGAGTGGGTGTTCACAGTAGACAAAGTCATTGCATTGGGTTCAGGTAAACCTGACTCTATGGCATTTTGAATCCATTTTTGAAATTGCAGGATAGGATTGCTTTCTATGGAGTTTTCATCCAATGAACCTAAATCATAATCCATTCGCGAACTTCCAATATAGTCCCCCAGTTCCATGGTTAATCAATTTGGTTGTAAAGCTAGCAAAACCATGAATGATTTATGTGTCAACTGATTATCAGTCCCATGCAAATTTTTCAGACGCTTATGATAAATCACTCATTGGTTTCACATTAAATTTGATATTAAGGCTTTGATGATGAAAC
>JBMTLM010000353.1:0-2341 GCA_049431185.1 Bacteroidia bacterium
GGAAGGTCTTATTTGGCACTTCAAGATCGTGATGGGAGAAGTAGATATACCTAAAGGCGAAGTGTACCACTGCGTTGAAGGCGGTAACGGCGAACTCGGATTCTATCTCATCAGTGATGGTGGTCGTACACCTTATCGTTTGCATTTCCGTCGTCCGTGCTACATCTATTACCAGGCTTACGCCGATATGATCCGCGGTAGCATGTTGTCGGATGCGATATTGACCATGAGTTCCATGAATGTGATTGCAGGAGAGTTAGACGCATAATCAAATTAATCAGAGTAATTATCACCCATGAGGCATCAGGATAAAAGCGAAGTGGTTTTCAGCGATGACGCAAATGCGTTGATTGCGAAGATCATCAAACGCTATCCGCAAGGAAAACAAAAGTCGGCCATCCTGCCGGTGCTACACATCGCCCAAGCGGAATTCGATGGTTGGCTGAGTGTGCCGGTCATGGACAAGGTGGCGGAGATTCTTTCCATTCAACCTATCGAGGTGTATGAGGTGGCGTCGTTTTATACGATGTTCAACTTAAAGCCCGTGGGCAAATGTGTGATTGAAGTTTGTCGTACTGGTCCATGTTGGTTGATGGGTGCGGAAGACATCGTGAAGTATATCGAGAAGAAACTGAACATCAAGGAAGGTCAAACCTCTCCCGATGGCATGTTTACTTTAAAGACGGTGGAGTGCCTCGCCTCTTGCGGAACTGCGCCCATGATGCAAGTGGGACAAACGTACCATGAAAACTTAACCACCAACAAGGTGGATGACATATTGGATGAATACCGGAGCAGAGGGGAATGTATCTCACACTTCGCCAAAGACAAGATCAAGGCATGAGCAGGAAAATACTTCTGAAGCATATTGATGTTCCGGGCATCCGCGGTTTGCGTGCCTACCGTGAAAACGGCGGTTACCAAGCCCTTGAAAAAGCGTTGAAAAACATGAAGCCCGATGAGGTCACCGAGGAGGTGAAGAAATCTGGGTTACGTGGTAGGGGAGGAGCAGGTTTCCCTGCGGGAATGAAATGGAGTTTCATCGCCAAACCTGAAGGCGTTCCGCGCTACTTGGTATGTAATGCCGACGAAAGTGAGCCAGGAACCTTCAAGGATCGCTATTTGATGTCGCACCTGCCGCATGCATTGATTGAGGGCATGATCGTGTCGAGTTACGCATTGGGTGCAAATACTTCATACATCTATATCCGTGGAGAGATGATGTATGTGTATCACATCCTCGAAGAAGCCATTGCCGAAGCCTATGAAGCCGGATTGCTCGGAAAAAACATCATGGGTAGTGGTTATTCACTAGACCTGTATGTACATCCCGGTGGAGGTGCTTATATCTGCGGAGAAGAAACAGCTTTGATCGAATCACTCGAAGGTAAGCGAGGCAATCCGCGTATCAAGCCTCCATTCCCGGCCGTGAAAGGTGTTTGGGGATGCCCAACCGTAGTCAACAACGTTGAAACAATCGCCTCCGTGCCACACATCGTGAACATGGGTGGCGATGAATATGCCAAAATCGGTATCGGTAAAAGCACGGGCACCAAGTTGATATCCGCTTGCGGTCATATCAACAAGCCTGGCGTTTACGAAATTGAACTTGGTTTGCCAGCTGAGGAGTTTCTCTTCTCCGATCAGTATTGTGGCGGTATGCGCAACGGCAAGAAATTGAAAGCCGTGGTTGCAGGTGGATCATCCGTACCCATCTTGCCAGGCGAACTCTTCCTCAAGACCGCCAATGGCGAACCCCGATTGATGAGTTATGAGTCGTTGTCGGATGGTGGATTCGCCTCTGGTACCATGCTCGGCTCGGGTGGTTTCATCGTCATGGATGAGGATACCAGCATCGTAAAAAACCTTTGGAACTTCACCCGATTCTATCACCATGAAAGTTGCGGTCAATGCAGCCCATGTCGCGAAGGAACCGGTTGGATGGAGAAGTTGTTGCATAAGTTCCTCGACGGACATGCCACCATTGAAGACATTGATCTGCTGTGGGACATTCAAAGCAAAATCGAAGGCAAAACCATTTGTCCACTCGGTGATGCCGCCGCTCGGCCTGTAGCCAGCGCCATTCGTCACTTCCGCAGTGAGTTTGAAGAATACGTTAAGAATCCGTCCTCCATCAAGGATATCCGTCACTATTACCGCGTCAATAATTTGGAACCCGTCATCTGATCGCACACATGCCGAAAGTTACCATCGATAATATATCCATCGACGTTCCAGAGGGAACCACCATCCTACAGGCCGCCCGCATGATCGGTGGTGATGTGGTGCCTCCTGCCATGTGTTATTACAGCAAGTTGGATACCAGCGGCGGCTATTGCCG
>JBMTLM010000354.1:0-2335 GCA_049431185.1 Bacteroidia bacterium
TCTCTAGTTTACATCGCTTAGGATGGTCTTCAATAATGGTAGCTAAATAAATACCACCCTTTCCGTCTAATAGTTCAATATGATCGGTAACTTTTAAACGAAGAACTCTACACGCATGTTTGGACTCTTCTTCTGAAAGTAATATCTCCTTATCACTGGAATTTAAGTATGGTACATAAAAACTATTCATATGAAAACTAATGCATCAATTTATAAATCATTTCAACCATTAAATCATACTCTTCATACGAAGCACTGTTAATCCCTTTTGATTTTAAATCATATTCATGAAGCCAACCGATGATGCGGACGCATGCGCCCAAAGAATAATTGCGCGAAGCTACATCATAATCCTTTAAGAAATATGGATTCACTTTTAAGGCCGTAGCCAAGTTCACACCAGGTTGGTTGCTAAATGCGTGATAGGTGATGATTTTGTTGAAATGGTTATTCAGCGCGCCGATTGTCAAAACCATCGGGTTAGCCTTGCTGTTGGCTCCAAAATAATTGATGATGGCATTCGCCTTCAGCACATCCTTGCGGGATAGGGCTGCTGTTAATTCGAAAACATTAAAATCTTTGCTGATTCCAATTTTCTGCTCGATGATCGCTGGTGAAATCTCGCTTCCTTTGGGAAGGCCGATCATTACTTTGTCAAGTTCATTTGTGATTTTTGATAACTCCGCTCCAAGATACTCGGTCAACAGTCGGCCGCAATTATCTGAAATCTTGAATCCTTTATCTTTTACATAAGATGCTATAAAGGCGGGAACCTTTTCCGCATATAATTGTTTGGTCTCAAGGGTTATGGCTGACTTTTCAAGTTCCTTATAGACCTTGAGTCTTTTGTCCACAGCCTTGTGTTTGAATGAAAGTACCAATATGGTGGATTTCAATGGGGCTTTCAGATATTCGATCAATGGGTCTTTCTCTATTACCTTGCTTTTGCTGACCTCTTTTTCGGTGGATTCGCCTTCTTCATCCTCTGGTTTTTTGCCCTTTAAAAAACCTTTCAGCTCTTGTGCTTCCCTAACAATGACCACTTGGTACTCCGACATCATTGGGAATCGTTGGGCCGTGCTGACAATGGTTGACAAATCCGTGTCTTTGCCATAAACAACGGTTTGGTTGAATGCCTTGTCTGCCTCGTCCAATACCGATTGCTCTATGGCATTTTCAATCTGATCGATAAAGTATGGTTCTGTACCATGTAGAAAATAAACAGGCTGAAATTTCCTGGCCCGAATGTCCTTCATGATGGATTCAAAAGTGGCAGACATTGGATTAGAATTTCAAATGTTTTACGGTAAGACCGTTATTGATCAGCTCATTCAACGAATCAATACCGATGCGTAAATGGGTTTCAACAAAATCGGCGGTTACTTTACTGTCGCTGGCAGCGGTTTTGATTCCTTCAGGAATCATCGGTTGATCTGATACAAGCAACAAAGCCCCTGCAGGAATCTGGTTGGCGAAACCCGTAACAAAAATGGTGGCTGTTTCCATGTCGATGCCCATGCAACGTGTTTTTTGCAAATAGGCCTTAAATTCCTTGTCGTGCTCCCAAACCCTGCGGTTGGTGGTATATACCGAACCGGTCCAATAATCTTTGCCGTGGTTACGGATGGTGGTAGAGACAGCCTTTTGCAGACTAAATGCGGGTAGTGCAGGAACCTCCGGGGGCATGTAGTCATTGGACGTACCTTCACCACGGATGGCTGCAATGGGGAGGATCAAATCCCCTAACTTGTTTTTCTTTTTAAGTCCACCACATTTGCCAAGAAACAGGCAGGCTTTGGGTTCAATGGCTCCCAGTAAATCCATCACGGTAGCAGCATTGGCACTGCCCATGCCGAAATTGATGATGGTGATGTCCTTAGCTGTTGCATTGGGCATGGGTTTATCCTTGCCCATCACTTTCACCTTATGCCATTTGGCAAACAATTCGACATAATGGGCAAAATTAGTGAGTAGAATATATTTGCCGAAACCCGACAGCGGCGTGCCAGTATAGCGGGGCAGCCAGTTGTTTACAATGTCTTTTTTGCTTTCCACGGGTAATCGGTTTTTGAAAAAGTTATGGAACGAAGGAAATCCTACCTTAGCAAAGTGAAAGCGCTGAATCTTCCACCCTTTGAATTCAACATCCGTTCCTTAGGGCAAAGTAAGGAAATATTCGACGTATTCAGGCGTAAATTCGTGGCTTTGACGCCCGAAGAATGGGTTCGTCAGCACTTTGCGGTTTTTATGAGCGACCATCTCGGTTATCCAAAGGGATTAATCGCATTGGAAGTCGGCTTGATTATCAATGGAGTTGACAATCGGGCCGATATTT
>JBMTLM010000355.1:0-2321 GCA_049431185.1 Bacteroidia bacterium
CCAATTGAGCAGCCATATGGCCATTGACTTCAAACTGGCATCTCTTTCGCAAAACGGCAACGGTATTTCCACCTTTGGAATGGCCGACGCCATTGTAAATGCCAGCTACAGAGTGAACGATCATCTATTTTTCTCCGCCGGATTGAAGGTGCCGTTTGATGACGGTAATCAAAAACTCAATGGCTTGTCATTACCCATGGATTACCAAACCAGCCTAGGAACAACAGACCTTGTGCTTGGTTTTGGATATTCCTTTCGGCGCTTGCAACTGGTGGCCGGATTTCAGCAACCAATAACCCAAAACAAGAATGCGTTCATTGCCGACCTTTACCCGAAAGACTCCAAGATTAGGAATTTTCAATCCACTAATCAATTTGAAAGAAGCGGGGATATTTTGCTTAGGGCATCTTACCCCGTAAAGTTATCGAACAAACTAAAATTGACGCCCAGCATTCTGCCGATTTATCATTTATCAAATGATCAATTTACAGACACAAAGGGTGATCAAAAAGCAATACAAGGGTCTCAGGGACTAACCCTGAATGGAAATCTCTTCGCTGACATCGACTTCAATACACGGAATGCCATTCAAATCAATGTGGGAATGCCATTCATTGTCAGAGAAGCGCGACCTGATGGTTTATCCAGAAGTTTAGTAGCCAACCTGGAGTACAAAATAAAGTTCTAGTCATTCCCTTAAATCAACTGTAGACTTACCAAGATCTAGTACCATTAAATTGAAAACTGAAAAATCTTACCGCGCAACGGTAGCGCGCATCATTGATGAAAGCCCTATTGTAAAACGGTTTTTCATCAAGATGCCATCGGACAGCGGTTTTCAATTCGAGGCCGGACAATTCATCGCCCTGAACATTGGCGAAGGGGAACAGGCGATACGTCGGTATTATTCCGTTGCCTCCGCTCCCGCTCCCAACGGAGATTTTGAATTATGCATCTCCTTCAAGCCCGGCGGTGCAGGCAGCGCATTGTTATGGGATGCCATCAAGGAAGGATCGGAACTGGGCGTTGAAGGCCCTCTCGGCAAATTCACATTGTCGCAACCCATCCCAAACGAACTTTGCTTCATCGCCACGGGCACGGGCATCGCACCGTTGCGCAGCATGATTCACCATATTTTTAATTCAGGATTGGCTCACCAAAAAATCCCCTTGATTTCGGGCAACCGAACGGAGTCCGACAACCTGTATGCGGCTGAATTCGAAAAACTTCAAAATGAGTATCCCGAATTTAGCTTCATTCCCACCTTATCACGGCCTTCACCCTCATGGAACGGCCACACAGGTTACGTCCATTCAGTTTACCAGCAGGCATTTGCCGACCGTCGCCCATGCACTTTTTACCTCTGTGGCTGGCATGACATGCTCAAGGAGGCACGTAACACGTTGGAAGCTATGGGGTACGACAAAAGCCAAATCCGTTTCGAATCGTACGGCTGATACAGCGGACACTCTACGGCTCAAGTTATGAGCATGCGTTAATAACTTATAACTGCTCTCAGTGGTAGTGATTTATGGGTAAAAGATATATTTGCACTACTACTAAAATCATGGGTGCAGGTTCTATCATCGCTTTGGCAATAGCCGCCATTACCTTTTCAGGTTTGGCCATTGTTGTTTCCAAGTTCCTGACCAAGACCACGAATAATCCTGCCAAACTGCAACCCTACGAGTGCGGCATTCCTACCATCGGTCCGAGCTGGGTACAGTTCAGTGTCGGATATTACCTCTTCGCCTTGGTGTTCCTCATCTTCGATGTGGAATTGATTTTCCTCTTTCCGTGGGCGGTAGTAGTAAAGCAAATGGGATGGGTGGCCCTCATTGAAGTGCTCATCTTCATCACCATCCTGTTCCTCGGATTCTTATACGCACACAAGAAAAAAGCACTCCAATGGAAGTAAGTAACACACCGAACACCACATTCCCCGGTGAGGTTATCCAAACACCTGGTGGTGGGATTTTAGTCAGCAAGCTCGACCAGGTAATCAATTGGGCACGCAGCAACTCGTTATGGCCATTGGTATTCGGCACCTCTTGTTGTGCGATTGAAATGATGAGTACTGCGGCTGCCAAATACGATTGGTCGCGTTTCGGATTTGAAGTGGCCCGTGCCACTCCACGTCAGGCAGATGTAATCATCATTGCCGGTACCATCGTTAACAAGATGGCGCCCGTGCTCAAGCGACTCTACGATCAAATGGCAGAGCCCAAATATGTGATTGCCATGGGAGCCTGCGCCACCAGTGGCGGCCCGTTTTTCTACAACACGTATTCCGTCGTGAAAGGCGCCGACCATATCATTCC
>JBMTLM010000356.1:0-2321 GCA_049431185.1 Bacteroidia bacterium
ACCATGTTGTCGGTTACACGATGATGATGCGAAAAGAAATCGCTGCTGTTGACATCATAATGAATGATGTTGATGCAAGGGATGTTGGCGATTTGATTCACGTAAATATGGTCGTCGGTAATGGGGTTCGATTGCATGTTGATGAAGTGCGCTCCATAACCCAGACGCTCGGCGGTTTTCCAAACCTTGTCAACGACATCAGGCGCATATGCCACTGAGGCACCTTCTCTGGGGAAGACGGCCCCTTTAGCACCAACCATATCCAACAGAATGCCATACTGCGCAAAGTATCCTGTTTTATGCGGGTTTCGCGCCCAATACTGAGAGCCTAAACACCAAGAATCCTGCATCTCTGGAAACGTGCTGTTGTCGGGTCTGCCGTAGTCTTCCAAATCGAAGAATATGAAATCAACACCGATATCGGGCTTGGCGATGCTCAATTGTCGGGCAATCTCCAATAATGCTCCTACGCCGCTACCGCCATCATTGGCGCCGTCAAATGGCCTGTTCAAATCAGACCCATCATCGCGGTCAGCAAAAGGTCGTGTGTCCCAATGTGCACAAAGCAGAATTCGTTTGGTGGCTTGAGGATTGTAGGCTCCGATGATGTTTTTGATTTCGTATTTCTTTTGGTCGAACGTAGTAGCGGTGCCTTTTTGAACGATGACTTCAGGCAGATAGCTTTTTAATTTTTCCTCCAACCACAGGGCACATTGTGCATGTGCTTTCGTACCTGGGATCCTGGGGCCGAAATCAACCTGCTTTTGTACAAAAGCATATGCCGAATCGGCATTGAATGAAGGCGTAGGAATGCGGGTCTTGGTTTCAGTAACTGGACTTTCGGTTGAATCGGTGGACTCAGTTGTGCTTTCCTGTCCACACGACACTAAAAACATTGCAGCAAACAACATCAGCGCACAAACGAATGACGTGTTCTGTTTCATATGGTGTGGTTTTTTGTGGATTAATAGATTATGTCACTTGGTCCAAGTGGCGCCGTCTTTACCATCTTTGATTGATATCCCCAACTTACCCAATTCATCCCGGATACGGTCAGACGTGGCAAAATCCTTACCCGCTTTGGCTTGGGCGCGAATGTCAAGTATGATTTGCATCAATCCTTCCATGTCACCGGAATTATCTTGGACCTCTTTCTTGATTCCCAACACACCGAACAAATAAGTGTCGAACAAGTTTTTCGCCTTGACGATGTCATCGGCCGTCAGGCTTTCCGTCCCCGCCACGGAGGAATTGATGATCCTTGTAAGTTCAAACAACTGTGCAATTACAATGGCCGTGTTGAAGTCATCGTTCATGGCATCAGCACACGCCTTGGCGATGGCATCCAGGTCTGATGAGGAATTATTGGCAGGGGCAACTTTTGGAATGGAATCACAGGCATTCATCAACCGTTGTAATCCCTTTTCGGCTGCTTGCAATGCATCATTCGAGAAATCAAGTGTACTGCGATAATGCGTTTGCAGGATAAAGAAACGCACCGTCATGGGGGGGTAGGCACGCTCCAATTCCGCATGGCCTCCGAAAAACATTTCACGCAAGGTGATGGTGTTGTTGTATGACTTGCCCATCTTCCTTCCGTTGATGGTGATCATGTTGTTGTGTAACCAGTATTTCACAGGCATGCATCCGCACGCTATATGTGATTGTGCGATTTCACTTTCATGGTGTGGAAACATCAAGTCCATGCCACCGCCGTGGATGTCAAAAGGGGCTCCCAGGTATTTCGTAGCCATGGCCGAACACTCGATATGCCATCCCGGAAAACCGGATCCCCAGGGACTGTTCCAGCGCATGATATGTTCAGGCGGAGCATGTTTCCACAAAGCGAAATCCGCCGGGTGGTTTTTTTCATCCTGTCCATCCAGATCCCGACTTCCGGCAATCATCTCTTCGATAACACGCCCACTCAATTTACCGTAGTCGCCTCCCTTGGCGTATTTGGTAACGTCGAAATAAACGGATCCGTTTTTTTCGTAGGCAAAACCTTTTTGAATGATCTCCTGGATCATATCGATCTGCTCAACAATGTGTCCGGTTGCCGTAGGTTCGATGGCGGGTCTGACGCAGTTCAGCAAATCCATCATGTCGTGAAACAGGTTGGTATATTTTTGCACCAGTTCCATAGGCTCTAGTCGCTCCAGCTTCGCTTTTTCATTCACCTTGTCGGTGCCCTCCCGACCTTCTTCCTCAAAGTGTCCCGCATCGGTGATATTGCGTACGTAACGCACTTTATATCCTAAATGGGTTAGATATCGGTAAATCACATCAAACGTGACATACGGACGGGAGTGTCCCAAGTG
>JBMTLM010000357.1:0-2298 GCA_049431185.1 Bacteroidia bacterium
ATTTTCTTGTGATGTCACGATAGGAAAGATGACTCGATGCAGAAACCTACTCGGATTTCTTGTTGAGTAAACGCCTGTGGTCAGTTAAATAGGCTAATTGATTCGTTTGTAAATCAGTGCGTTAAAATTAATAAAAAAGCACGGATCACCCAAAAAATATCATAAAAAACAGAAAATCAAGCACTTGTTGAACTTGGTGGCATGGATTATTTCCTAATGATGAGCCTTTGACCTGGTAGGATCTTATCGTTTTTGAGACCGTTCAATTTCTTCAATGTGGCTACGCTGATGTTATTTTTATTAGCAATAGACCAGAGGCTGTCTCCGCTTTTTACCACATAAGTCTTTTTCTTAGGAGTGGATTTAGCTGACTGTTCTTTTTTGATAGGTTCTGTTTGCGCCGCTTCGATTTCAGGGTGATTTGATAACTCTATATTGACTAGGGTACCCTCTGATTTTTGCAAGGAGTCAACAGAATGCAATATGGCTTGGCCCATTAGGTTCCCTTTCAAACGGTAACCCTTTACAGATAGGTGAATATTGTCTTTCTGCGCATATTGAGATGCCACCCATTTTTTCATCGACCGTGTACCGCCTGCTATGCGGTACCAATCATAAAGCAAGCAGTTGTTGGTCCAAGCCACTTCTCTGATCATTTTGGAAAAGTTTTTGGCACTGGTGATGTTTTTGCCCTTTCTATTCATGTCTTGAACCGTTGTAAGTAAAATAGCGGCTTTAGGATATTTTTCCCTAATGAGTTCAATGGTTTTCACAATGGTGCCTTTAAGATTTTCAGGCACGGCATTGCCTGCTATGATGTCATTCGTTCCCCAGTCTAATATGAACAAGTCCGGTTTGATGATGTCTATTTGATTTAAAAAAAGTTTTTGTTGTAGTATGGCATCGAAGCGAGCTCCTCCTACACCTAGATTATGATAGATCACCCCAGGTTTGTCACTTTCTATATTGATTCCAAATATTTGAAACGGTGTATCGGTTTGGTTTTTTCTTTCAATTTGAATCGTCAAGGTATCAAATGAATGATCATGCCTGAAACGATAAACCCCTTTGTTTTCATTCGGTAGCGTTTCTAGCGCAAGCATTCCGTTTACCATCCACTTGATTGAATAGCCATTTTCAGGGTTATCTGCAATCATGGTGAATGATTTTGGCCCTGGCGGAAGTGGTTTTGTGAAAATGATTTTGAATGAAGCGGCAGTGTCGTATGTTCTGGCTACAAAGCCGGAAATACCTAGCGGAATTCTGGGAACAACGTGCATGCTGTTGGCAGTTTCCCAAATTCCTGTATACGTTGATTTGTAATCGTACTGGGAATAGGTTTTAGCGATGGAATAAGGAAATATCAGGCCTCTTCCTCCATCGCCGGCTGTTGATTGCAGGATTTTTCTGATTTCTGATGCTGAATAGTCGGGTTGCACATGAGAATCTCCAAAGTGTGCAACGGAATATCCATGCAGGCTCGCTTTACCCAATCCCCAAACCACTTTATTGAACTCGGATGAATCCTTGAACTCGATGAGATTGTATTGTGGATTAATGAATGCAGGCAATTCTGAATTTTGTCCGAATGACATTGCTGGCCTCATCAGCAACAGGATGCAGGTAATCCAGAGCTTAGTGTTCATGATTGTTCGTTTTTATCAAAGGTAACGTATCATGCTGTTGTTTTCCATTTAAAGGATCGGCGAGACTGTCTGAAGCATTTTCCTTTTTAGTGGTCCGTGGCAGGCCTTTGCCTCCTCCTAGCAATGCTGACTCCCTTCCAAAAGTATAGGATGAATTCACCACGTAAATATTATGTGCGAATACCAATGAACCGATGTTGTTTTCCGATATGAGTTTTGCCACGCTTCCTTCATAGTAACGGTAATCCACCACGAATACCTTTTCGTAGTGTGCTGCCAAGTAAGGTGCAAATGGATTTCCATAGGAATCTTTGATTACCATGATACTCTTGCCGTTTTTGACATCCGACTCCATGATGGTCAACGGATAGTCGCCACCTATGAATGAACCATATCCACGGCATAAGTGGTAGATTTTTCCGGACTTCCAAGACCTGTTATCATAGTTCAACTGCTTCACTTGAACGGAATTTTGAATCATCAGCATTTCCACACTGTCTGCGTGATCAGCCAATATTTTGCTTCTGGTGCGCTTATATAAACTGCCAAGGAACCTTCCGCAGTTTTTTCGTTGCAGTTGTTCAATAGCCAACGGTTCGATGCCGGCGGCGTGGCAAAAGGCAACATATCCATAGTACGCGGCTCTGCCAGT
>JBMTLM010000358.1:0-2297 GCA_049431185.1 Bacteroidia bacterium
TGTGACGGCCGAGGGCTTCAAATTGTTGGAGCGTGCACCGGGGATCAGCGTGGATCAAATCAAAAATGCTACCGCAGGTAGGTTGGTCATCGAGGGTGATATCCCTGAAATGAGCGTTTGACTCCCTTAGAAAGGATAGAGTAGTGGCACCATCGTAAGAATGATGATCATCATCAAGATGGTGATCAGGATGCCTGTTTTGAAAAAATCCATGAACTTGTAATTGCCGGGGCCATACACGAGTATGCAGCTGGGCTCGAAGGGTGTGATCAATGACACGGATGCGCTCAACATGACGGTTACGGCAAATGTGAGCGGGTTAACGCCCAATGTTTCGGCGGCATTCAATGCCACTGGAATCACCACCATCGCCGCAGCAGCATTGGAAAGCGGTTGCGTGAGGAAAACGGTGAGTAACGCGAATGCCGTGAGTACGGCATATGGGCCCCATCCGCCAAAAGTGGAAATAAGATGGCCAGCCAGGAAGGAAGCAGTACCCGTTTTTTCCATGGCAATGCCGAAGCTCGACATGCCACCAATCAGTACTAAAAGGCTCCACTCGATTTTTCCGTATGCCTCATCCGGTTTGATGACTTTGAACAACACGCACAGGAACGCGGCCAACATAAATGCGATGGATAATGGAATGATCTCTGCTGTTCCCAAAATCAGTGCACCCACGAAAAATCCTCCCGAGAGCATGGCATTGCGTTTGTCGAAACGACGGATGTTGTTCATCTGGTTGATGACCGTGAAGTCGCCTCGTTTCTGACGATACTCAATTGTGGAGGCGGGACCTTGCAACAGCAATCGGTCACCGATGCGCAATTGGATATCCTGTATTTGCTCTGAAAAAGTTTGTCCGTCTCGATTTACCGCCATCACCAACAATCCGAATCGGCGCTTGAATTCGGCTTCTCTCACGGTTTGCCCGACGAAGTCATTGGAGGGCGTAACAAATACTTCAACAATTTGGATGTCGTCGGTAATCATTTCAGCCGTGGCCTCTCCGTCGCTGGTGATGTCAAATCCGTGGCCGTTACGAAGGCGCAGCAGTTCTTCAAAGTTGCCTTCCACCAATAGCCTGTCGCCGCTTTCAATCACCGAATAACCGTTAGCGATGCTGTTTTGCTCGTCTCGTATCACATTGAGGATTTTGAATCCGTTTTTACTGAGTATGGTGTCGCGCACTTTTTGGTTCACCAAGGATGATTCGGCTCCGATGGTGATTTCGGTAAAATAGTGTTTTTGCTCCAGCTCGCTCAGAAGGTCGGGGTTTCGTTTGCCAGGAAGCATTCGTATGCCGATCAACGACATGAAAGCGATACCAGCTATCATGAGGGTGCCACCGATGAGAGCGAAATCGAACATACCCAATACCGGAAAATCATGTTTGCGGAGATAGGCATTCACTGCAATGTTGGTGGAGGTACCGATCACGGTGCAGGTTCCACCCAGGATGGAAGCAAAGGCCAGGGGCATCAAAAGCTTCGACGGACTAATGCGCAGCTTGCGTGCAATGGCCATCACCGGCGAAACATACATGGCTGTAACGGTGGTGTTGTTCATGAAGGCCGACGTGATGCCGGCAGTGGTCATCATATAGGTGGGCAACCATTTGATCCGTTTTTTGGGAATCCGAATAAAGCGTTCACCGATCATTTCCAAGATGCCGGCTTTCTGCATCGCTGCGCTCACAACAAAAATGGAGGCCAGCATGATGATGAAATCACTGCCAAACCCCCTGAAAGCTTCTGCAGGCGTGAGAATGCCGATACTGGTAAGCAGGATCAGCATGCCCACGGTGACGATGTCAACCGAAAACTTTTCGCTGGCAAACAGGATGATGGCGACTACCAGCAGTCCCAGCACGATGGCTATTTCCACAGACTAGATGGGTTTGGGTTGGTAAAAATATCAAAGAGGAATTCAAATCCCTAACATGGGATGAAAATGCGGAAAAGTGTCAGCTCGTTTTTGGTTTCCAAACTGATGGTGCCCCCTTGCGCTTTGATGATGTCGTTACTTATGGATAACCCTAAACCAACGCCCTCACCGGCGGGTTTAGTGGTGAAAAACGGTTCAAATACCTTTTCGAAGGCTGAATCAGGAATACCTGTTCCGTTATCTGACACTTCAATGATGACCCCGTTGGAGGCTTTTTTGGTAGCAATGCGAACGGTAGGGACATAGTCGGGACCGGAATTGCGCCACTTTTTATTGACCTCGTAAAAGGCGTTGTTCAATACATTGATGATCACTTTGGAGATGTCACGCTTGATGATTTGAACCGCTGG
>JBMTLM010000359.1:0-2286 GCA_049431185.1 Bacteroidia bacterium
CTCCTTGCTCAGGTTATATCCATCCACGCAAGTGAAACCTTGTTGTTCCAAGGTTTCTTGCAACAATGGATGAACCGTGTCGATGAATAGGACGCGTTTGGTGGTCATGTTACAGCAAGGTGCCACTCAGCAGCATGGCGGCTACTGAGAAATAAATGATGAGTCCGGTTACATCCACCAAGGTAGCAATAAACGGTGCGGAGGAGGTGGCAGGGTCGGCGCCCAACCTTTTAAGCATTAGGGGAAGCATGGAGCCCATTAGGCTACCCCACAATACCACACCCGTGAGTGATGATCCGATGGTCAAGGCCACCGCTAGCCAATGTGGTCCGTATACGTCGGTGAATGCACTCCATGCCGCAATACGTAAGAAACCCAGCGCGCCGAGCATGATTCCAAGGAACAGCCCCGACACCAGCTCCCGTCGCATGATGCGATACCAGTCTTTGGTGGTCACTTCACCCAAGGCCATGGCACGTATGATGAGGGTGGCTGCTTGGGATCCTGAATTGCCGCCGCTGGAAACGATGAGTGGGATGAACAATGCCAATACAACGGCTTGGGCGATTTCGTGCTCGAAAAACGCCATGGCGGATGCGGTCAGCAGCTCTCCGAAAAACAGGATCACCAACCATGGTGCTCGCTTACCGATCATCTTCCAAACGGGTACATCCATGTAGGGTTCTTCCAGTGCTTCCACACCTCCCAACTTCTGGATATCTTCCGTATCCTCTTTCTTGGCCAGTTCGAGAATGTCATCGATGGTTACAATGCCGAGCAATAATCCGTTGGCATCCGTTACCGGCAAGGCCACACGGTTGTTTTCCGTAAACACGTTGATGGCTACCTCTTCATCGTCTGTCACCAACAAAGCGATGCGTTTGCCATCCATGATTTCATTCACCTTCGTTCCAAGGGGTGCTAACAGGATTTCGCCGATTTTGATGTCATCTATCAAAAAGCCTTTCGCGTCCACGATATACAGGATGTCGAGGGTTTCACTGCTTTCACCGTTTTCACGGATGTGATCCAATACGGTTTGCACAGTCCAATCCTGTCCGATGGTGAAATATTCCGGCGTCATCAAGCGACCGATGGAATTTTCAGGGTAGCCCAACAGCGAGAGTGCCACGGCGCGCTCTTTCTGGGTCAGCAGCTTGAGCAGCTTGTTAAGCTGTTCCGTTTCGAGTTGCTCCAGCAAGGCCGTTCGATTATCGGCCGACATATCGTTGAGGATGAGGGCGAGCAATCGATTGGGGAGTATGTCTACCAATGCACGTTGGTCAGACACCTCAAGGTTTTCAAAGGTCTGAAAGGCTCGCTCACGGTCGATGGCCATGAACACCGAAAGCATATCGGAAGGCTCCACGTCCTGGCATAGGATGGCCAACTCACTTGGCAACCATGAATCCAACAACGACTTAAGACCCGATTGGTTGCGGGTCTCGAGCAGTCCTTTGATGTCTGAAAATTGATCAGTGGTCTCCATGGCAATGCTGCACCCGGTAAAGGCCCATGAAGCAAACGGCAATGTAGTTCGGACCGCACGGCATCTGTTGATGCAGACCGGCCGGTCCGTGCCGCTCGGTCAACGAAAGCCCCTCGTTTAGTTTTAGTTCAGAATGACTTATTCCCTCCAGGGAAAGCTGCCTTATGCAAAGCCTTATTCCGACCATGCCTGTTCTACCCATTGGCGTCTCTCGACATTTCCGGGCAGCAGCCTTTGTTCATTCAGTAACCTCACCTAACAAGCTTCGAATGCACGGCAAAGGTAATTTAAACGAACGTCAAAATCAATCTACGCAAGTGACTTGGTGAGTTTTACAAATGCCGAGAAATGGAGCTGCTCCGGACGTTGGTCGAGGTAAGGGATGTTGGAGTGATCTGGGGGAAGCAATGACTTGAGCGAGTTGCGCATGGTTTTGCGCCGCTGGTTGAAAGCGGTTTTGACCACTTTTTTGAAGAACGCTGCATCGCAATCCAGCTGATGGTCTTTTCTCAGGGTCATACGGATCACACCTGAATCAACCTTGGGTGGGGGATCAAAGTAAATCGGAGGCACCGTAAACAGGTATTCGATGTCATAGTGCGCTTGCAGCAATACGCTCAAGATGCCGTAGTCGCGATTTCCGGGAGGCGAAGCGATGCGTTGGGCCACCTCCTTCTGGAACATGCCCACCAGCTGTGGGACGCGTGTATACATCTCTAGCACACGAAACAGTATTTGTGACGAGATATTGTAAGGGAAGTTGCCGATTACCGCAAAAGGTCCCTGTTCCATAAAGG
>JBMTLM010000360.1:0-2283 GCA_049431185.1 Bacteroidia bacterium
ACTTTCTTCTTGGGGGCAGCCTTCTTGGCTACCTTTTTGTCACCGGCTTTCTTAGCGGGGGCCTTTTTAGCTTTTTTTGCCACTGTTTTTAAGATTTTTTTGGTTAAACCTGATGCAAATAAAATGAGTTTGTACGAGGGGGGCGCTACACCCTTAAAAAAGTTATTTACACGACCTAGGAAGTGAATCTCATTCTTGAAACCATAAAAAAACACGTGGTGAAAAGCGGAATTCCAATGTGGTTATCCAGGTTTTATAATCCTGAAATATCTGCGAGACAGATGTTTCAAAAGGATACTCAATCCTATAAAAAGCAAAATACATCAGCCATACGGATCAGCCGCCCTCTGATAGCGTGAAAAACCACATTGTTAATAACCTAGCTTAGCGAGGCAATGGCTCATTCGCAAAAAACGATGGTCACGATTTCTCCAGAATGGAATTGATGTCCGGAGGGAAGTAAAGCTCACTCTTCATCACCTTGCCATCATCCCGACGAACGGGCTTACCGTCTGGTCCCAGCTTACTCATGTTGCTGCGATGGATTTCTTCGAAAACCTCCACGATCTTGTGCTGCAGACCATGAGCCAGGATGGTGCCGCAAAGGATGTAGAGCTTATCCCCTAACGCATCGGCCACCAAGGTAAGGTCATTGTTTCGTGCAGCTTCCAAATACTCGTCGTTTTCTTCCGCCATCAAGCGATGGCGCAGACTGATCTGTTGTTCTCCAATGCCCGAGGTGGGTTGGTCGAGGGATGAGATCCCGAATACGTCGTGAAACTCCCGGACTTTGGCCAGGATGTGTGAGAAGTCTGACATAATCTTAAGTTTGAATGACCCCAACATTGTAGGGCTTGGTGATAGGTGCATGATTGGCCATTTCAATACCCATGGAAATCCAACGACGCGTTTCCAATGGGTTGATGATGGCATCTACCCAAAGCCTGGCAGCCGCATAATAGGGGGAGGTTTGGCCGTTGTAGCGATCGGTTATGGTTTTCAATAATTCTGCCTCCTGCTCAGGTGTTACTTCCTTGCCTTGGGCCTTCATGGAAGACACCTGTATTTGCAAAAGGGTTTTGGCTGCCTGTGCGCCACCCATTACGGCCAACTGGGCCGATGGCCATGCCACAATCAACCGAGGATCATAGGCCTTTCCACACATGGCATAATTGCCTGCCCCGAAGGAGTTGCCTACGATGATGGTGAACTTGGGCACCACCGAGTTTGACATGGCATTAACCATTTTAGCGCCATCCTTGATGATGCCGCCATGCTCCGAGCGACTGCCCACCATGAATCCGGTCACATCTTGGAGGAATACCAAGGGAATCTTCCGCTGGTTGCAATTCATAATGAAACGTGCTGCTTTATCGGCAGCATCACTATATATGACTCCTCCTATTTGCATCTCCCCTTTCTTGCTTTTGACAACCTTGCGCTGGTTGGCCACAATACCCACCGCCCAACCGTCTATTCGAGCCAATCCACATAGGATGGACTGACCATACAATTCCTTATACTCGTCAAACTCGGAACGGTCGACCAGCCTGTTGATCACCTCTCGCATATCGAAAGGTTTTTCCCGCTCAGCGGGTATGATTCCCAGCAACTCCTTCTGCTCGGCTTTGGGTTCAGCGGCATCCATACGGTCAAATCCGGCCTGTTCAAAAGACCCTACCTTATCCATCACTCTCCTGATATAGTCCAAGCATGCCTGATCGGTAGGGAACTTGTTGTCCGTAACGCCGGAGATCTCACATTGGGTGGAAGCCCCTCCTAATGTCTCGTTGTCGATATCTTCCCCTATAGCCGCTTTCACCAAGTAGGATCCGGCCAAGAAAATAGAACCGGTTTTATCCACAATCATGGCTTCATCGCTCATAATGGGCAAGTAGGCGCCACCCGCTACACAGCTACCCATAATGGCAGCGATCTGCAAAATACCCATAGACGACATGACCGCATTATTGCGGAAAATCCTACCGAAATGTTCCTTGTCTGGAAAAATCTCATCCTGCATCGGCAAATAAACCCCAGCACTGTCAACCAGGTATATGATAGGCAGTCGGTTTTCGATCGCGATCTCCTGCGCTCTGAGATTCTTTTTAGCGGTCATCGGAAACCATGCGCCAGCCTTCACAGTGGCATCGTTGGCGACCACGATGCGTTGACGTCCACTAACGTATCCGATGACCACGACCACGCCGGCAGAGGGGCAACCGCCCTGATCCGCATACATGCCTTCGGCAGCAGCAGCGCTGAAATCGAGTTGATCCCAGT
>JBMTLM010000361.1:0-2280 GCA_049431185.1 Bacteroidia bacterium
TATTGGCCAAGGCCTCTAAAGTGGCCTGATCGGGTTCAAAATGTTGGATGATTCGGTTGGTTCTTTGCCAATTTAAAGGCAGATAGGGTGCATAGGGATTGGGCTCCGATGAACTCAGGCTGTTTTCAAATTCCTGCAGATATTGCTCGAAACTGATTGAATGATTGAAAAACGCATGGTATTGCTCTGGCTGAAGCATATTGCAGATTGAATTGGAGCAACAAAGGTACTACCCCACCATTGACAAAAACATTACCTTCAACAACAGAGATTCACTAAATTTGTAGTAAATCATCCATTATCGTATACCCTCCGTGGCGCCATCCGATTCCAATCTCCATTCCGGCGAAATCATCCGCTTGCGACGCTTGCGGGAGTATGAGATACTAGATACGTTACCTGAGGAGGATTTCGACAACATCACCCGCATCGCATCTGCCATTTGTCAGACACCCATTTCATTGATCAGCCTGGTGGACCGGGATCGGCAATGGTTTAAATCATCTATCGGACTCCGTGAACGCGAAACGCCGCTTGATGCCTCCTTTTGCGCACATGCCATCAATCACCCGGAACAGGTGATGACGATTCCAGATGCCACCTTAGATCACAGATTTACTCAAAATCCTCTTGTCACAGGTGAGCCCGGCATCCGTTTTTATGCAGGCGTTCCATTGGTTGATTCAACCGGTTGCGCACTGGGTACGCTTTGCATCATCGACAACAAAACCCGTTCGCTGACCAATGAACAGGAAGAAACGCTTCGGGCCCTTGGCTCGCAAGTGATGCGATTGCTTGAACTGCGATTGCGCAACAAGGAGATTCAGCAAATTTCAGAGCGACTCAGTGTTAAAAACGAAGCATTGCATCAATTTGCCTTAACCTTGTCGCACGACATCAAGTCGCCATTGGCCGGCATACAGATGTTGGCGGACTTGATACAGGGTCATTTGCCTACGGATGTCCATCCCAAAGTAAACGATGCCGTTGAAATGATTAAAAACACGGGGCATCGTTTGTCCGACTTGGTTGGAGATGTTTTGGATTACTATAAGCTCGGGGCTCATTCCGATGTACAGCCCGAGGATTTCGAATTGAAACCGTTCTTTGACGGCATCATGGGTATGATTTTGGATCCGAACCAAGAAGCATACGAAACACATTCAGAGATTGCGTCCATTCATTTCAAAAAAGTGGTTTTAGAGCTGGTGTTGATCAATCTCGTTGAAAATGCGTGGAGGCATAACGATGTTTCCCATTTGAAAATCACACTGCGTGCCGATCAAGTCTCAGATGGGGTGCGCATTGCTGTCAGAGATAACGGACAAGGAATGGATTTGGAAAAGCTACAGCCCTTGCAGCGCATGTTCCAATCTAGCAACAAAGTCGACCGCTTTGGACGAAAAAGTCACGGGTTGGGACTTGCCAAGGTGCGCAAGCTCCTCGAGCAGGAAGGTATTCAACTGTTTGTTGAAAGCACCCCTGGAGCCGGAACCTATTTCTTTTTCACCATCCCCCATGACCTTGTAGGTTGACAACGGGTTGTGGTATGATTTAACTTTAAAGCCATCCAATTGTTTATACATTCCAAATTAAAATCCCATGGACCGTCGTCGCTTCATCAAAGGCTCCGCCATCATTGGCGCCACCGTAGCCGTTCCCGAATTGCTTAAAGCCACCTCCGGCCTTGATGGCTCGCGCACGGCGCGTGGCGTATATCGCTTGTTGAATGCCAATAAATCGATGGTGGGTACCTTGCCTGTGCTTCGGGCATTTGCAGGCGACCACAACGACT
Organism: Bacteroidia bacterium; assembly: GCA_049431185.1. Taxonomy (GTDB): domain Bacteria; phylum Bacteroidota; class Bacteroidia; order AKYH767-A; family OLB10; genus JALRAP01. Next base: position 1,796 of record JBMTLM010000361.1, read on the forward strand.
ACGTATCTCCTTTCGTTTTCTTCGATGAGTTCGGTCCGGTGAAAGTCAATCCGAATGACAAACCCTTAAAAGTGGAGGCGCATCCGCATGCCGGCATTGCGCCTACTACCTACTTCTTGGAAGGCAGTGGTCACCATCGCGACAGTTTGAATTATGATTTCCAGATTTCAAAAGGTGATTTCATGTTGTTTACTGCCGGCAAAGGGGCCATACACATGGAGGAGACGGGTGAATCGTTGTATAAGGATGGCGGCATATATCATGGTTTCCAAATATGGCTGAACCTTCCTGCCAAATTCAAATATCTCGACCCATCCACACAATTGTTTCATCCCGCACAAATGGCCAAGTTGGAGCGTGATGATTTCACCGCCAACATTGTGATGGGGGAATTGTTCGGAGCCAAATCAGCGGTGGATCCCAAGTTCCCTGTGTTTTATGTTCACCTCCGAATGAAAGCGGGTTGCAAGTTGGAAATACCCATC
>JBMTLM010000362.1:0-2242 GCA_049431185.1 Bacteroidia bacterium
CGCGGACTTTCTACCTCCATACCTTTCTTCAAAGGCGCCTTGGAAAAATTGGAGGTTAAACCTGAAATCATACGCCATGGAAAGTTTAAAAGTGCAGTCGAACCTTTCTTGCTCGACAAGATGAGTGATGAAAACCGTGCGCAGACAGCCGCCTATGTGGATGATCTGTGGGCGCATTATCTCACCAAAATAGGAGACGCACGTAAACTCAGCCTAGATTCTCTAAAAGCCTACACTTCGAATTTCAGGTTGCGTATGGCCGCCGATGCGGTCAAGTTGGGTTTTGTAGATACATTAGCCTATAAGGATGTTTTCTTGAAAGACCTTTGTGATCGGACCGGTAATTCGGATTTTGACGATTTGGAGATGGTAAGCCTCTCCAAATATGATGGTTTCGCGGATCCTGGACCTGAAAAGGAACCGACCCGGGATAAAATAGCCGTAGTGTATGCCGTTGGAGACATCGTCTCCGGTAAAGGTGAATCTGATGAAATCGGATCTGAACGCTTCTCATCAATCATAAGAGAGATTCGAAATGATGAAAAAATTAAGGCTGTTGTGTTGCGTGTGAATTCACCTGGAGGTGACGCCTTGGCCTCTGATATCATTTGGCGTGAGTTGGAGCTTTGTAGGAAGGTAAAACCTGTCATCGTATCCATGGGTGATGTGGCCGCATCAGGAGGATATTATATCAGCTGTAACGCTGACTCCATTTTTGCGCAACCCAATACCATCACCGGCTCCATTGGTGTTTTTGGTTTGATGTTCAATGCGCAAGACATGTTGCGCAACAAGCTGGGCGTTACCATTGATACCTATAATACCGGAAACTATTCAGACCTGGGTTCTATGACCAGGCCCATGACAGATTCGGAAAGGGTAATCATGCAATCCTTCGTTGAGCAAACCTATGGCACCTTTACAGGTCGAGTGGCAGATGGTCGTTCCATGTCGGTGGCCGATGTGGATTCCATTGGTCAAGGCAGGGTTTGGTCGGGAACAGATGCGCTTCAATTGGGTTTGGTGGATGCCTTGGGTGGCATCAATGATGCCGTTACAGCCGCCGCCCAAAAAGCCGGATTGAAAAATTATCGGATCGCCAACTACCCAGAAATGAAAACCACATTTGAGTCGATCTTAGAGGATTTTTCCGGCGAATCCACCACCAAGGCTATTGAGTCAACCATAGGTACCGATATCGAATATCTTAAAACCTTGCAGCGCATCCGAAAAATGAATGGTATACAGGCTCGTTTTATCTACGATCGTGTTCGTTATTGATTGAACCGGCTTCAAAATGGACAATCGCACAATAGCTGACCTTTTCGAGGAAACCGCTGATTTGCTTGAATTACATCAAGAGAATGAATTCAAGTCCAAAGCACTGAGGTCTGCTGCCTTTGCCATTTCAAAATACCCTGATCCAATTACCGGCATGAACATCTCTGAATTATCCTCCATGAAGGGTATTGGTAAGAGCATTGCTGCTAAAATTGTTGAGATTGCCACTACCGGAAACCTGCAGGAGCGTAAAGACTTGCTCTCAATTACCCCCAAGGGCCTACTGGAACTTTTTGAAGTGAAAGGACTGGGGCCCAAAAAGATCAGCATGTTATGGAAGGGCTTAAGTGTAGAATCACCAGGTGAGTTGTTGTACGCATGCAATGAAAACAGGTTGCTGACTTTAAAGGGGTTCAGTGAAAAAAGCCAAAGCGAAATCAAAAAAAGTCTGGAGTTCAAGGCTGCTCATCAAGGACTTTTCCACTATGCTGCCGCTGAAAAAACCCTTCAACTATTTTTATCCACACTTTCTTCGATTCCCTTTCAGTTTCCGATTGAAGTGGTGGGTGAGATGCGGCGCAAATGTGAGGTTATCAAAAACATTCACCTTGCCACTTCGGCCACTTCCATTGATTTCGTGGAGCATGAACCGTCGATTACCTCCAATCACTTTACGTTTAAGAGCACTGAAGATTCTAAGTTAGTGTTGGCATCGATTGACGGTCCTGGCATTGAAATTTCATTGAATGTTCCATCATCTGGCTGGCATCTGATGAAAATGATTGGGCCCGATGATCATGTGCAGGAAATCTCGGGACGTATTCCTAACTTGGATGATAAATTGGATCTTTTGTGGAGTGAATCTGAGATTTATTCGAATGCCGGCTTAACCTATGTGCTTCCGGAGTTACGCGATTTGCCAATGCAACGCATCATTGATTTGCAGAGTCAATCGAAATCT
>JBMTLM010000363.1:0-2239 GCA_049431185.1 Bacteroidia bacterium
ACAATAACTTTAGTTCCATTCGAACATGAGCGGATGATTTTAGCGTTGTGATGAGGCTCTGTAACGAAACAACCGTGGCTTCTTCCGATCCTACCATTACGTAAAATAAAAGCCTTAGAAACGTACTTTCCACCGTGAAAAACAATTCCTCGGTTGTACGCGTTGTCATTAATGCCCTTCTCCAAACCATGCAATTTCATCGCAAGGCCTTTTTCCCCGACATAGGCCTTTCCTGTGGTAAATACACCGAGGCAACTTTTAAAGCTTTGTTGTTCGTTGCTGAATTTTGTTGCCCAAACCTCTCCGGAATTTTTCCCGTGCGCTACGCGGCAATGCAACCTGATTTTCTGATTTTTAATAAGCCAAAGCCTTTTTTTACTGGAGGGGAGTCTGAAATCCACTAAAATAACTTTTCCTTTGGCAGGAATACGTTGGCGTAAATCGGCAGGAAGTTCTTCCAAACCGGAAACTTCGCGTAATTGCGGTTCCTCTCCTACAAACTCCGGTCTGAAATGACGTTCGATGACCTTCCAAGATCGATTAACCGCTTTGAGTTTCCATGCCGCGGAGGCACATAAAGCGAAGGCCAACAAGGCCAAAACTAAATTCCGCATGGTTCCTAAACTTTAACTTTGGCGAAGGTTACGTTTATTGTTCAAGAAATGGATAACGGTAATCGGTCGGTGTTACAAACGTTTCTTTAATGGTACGAGCCGACACCCATCGCAATAAATTCATAGCGGCACCGGCTTTGTCGTTGGTTCCGGAACCTCTTGCACCCCCGAAAGGTTGTTGTCCAACCACGGCTCCGGTGGGTTTATCGTTGATGTAAAAATTACCAGCTGCGTTTTCCAACAAACGGGTCGCCGTTTCAATCGCGTAACGGTCCTTGGCCATAATGGAGCCGGTTAAAGCGTAATCGGAGGTTTGATCTACCAAACGCAACGTCGCCTCATAGGCCTCGTCGTCGTAAAGGTACAAGGTCAACACCGGGCCGAATATTTCTTCCACCATGGTTCTAAAATGTGGATTAGTGGTAACTACCACGGTAGGCTCAATGAAATAACCCACTGAACCATCGTAATTTCCGCCAACCAGGATTTCAGCATCTGCTTGCGACTTGCAATAATCCAGGTATCCTGCGATTTTTTGAAAGGCTCGCTCATCGATCACGGCATTCACAAAGTTGGATGTATCGGCAGGAGTGCCCATGTTAAAAGAATTTACTTGGTCTACCAACGATTTTTTTACTGCTGGCCACAAAGATTTTGGAATATATCCCCTGGACGCTGCCGAGCATTTTTGTCCTTGAAATTCAAATGCTCCTCGGGCGAGGGCTGTTGCAACCTCTTCGGCATTGGCCGAAGGGTGAGCCACCACAAAATCCTTCCCGCCGGTTTCGCCCACAATTCTCGGATAACTTCTATACACGTCTAAATTGGATCCTATCGTTTTCCACAAGGCCTTGAAAACGGCGGTTGATCCCGTGAAATGCAACCCCGCGAATTCACGGTGGTTGAATACAACATCTCCAGCCGTAGGACCATCGACAGTGATCATATTGATGACGCCATCTGGAAGGCCGGCTTCTTTAAAGAGTTCCATGATTACTTGGGCTGAATACACTTGTGAATCTGCCGGTTTCCACACCACTACATTGCCCATCATTGCCGGTGCTGCACATAAATTAGCGGCAATCGAGGTGAAATTAAAAGGGGTAACAGCGAAAACAAATCCCTCCAAGGGGCGGTATTCCAATCGGTTCCACATGCCGGGTAAAGACTCCGGTTGTTCGCGGTAAATTTGCGTCATGTATTGCACGTTGAAGCGAAAAAAATCAATGAGTTCGCATGCTGCATCAATTTCTGCTTGAAAAACGTTTTTTGATTGCGCAAGCATGGTAGCGGCATTCATTCGGTTTCGGAAGGGGCCCGCCAACAGGTCTGCTGCCCGTAGAAAGATCGCCGCCCGGTCTTGCCAGGGGAGTTTTGACCAAGCGGAACGTGCACGCAAAGCTGCATCTATGGCGGCGGAAACATGTGAAGCATCGCCGTAATTAAAATAGCCGATCGTTTTTGCGTGTTCATGGGGCGGTGCCATCCTTTTCTTTTGCTGGGTACGAACCTCTTCGCTGCCGATGTACATCGGGACATCGATGGGAGCATTTTGATACATCTTTTGATATTCAGGTAACAAGTTAGCCCGTTCCACGGAGCCTTTCGCGTAAGGCCGAACCGGT
>JBMTLM010000364.1:0-2229 GCA_049431185.1 Bacteroidia bacterium
AGCCCTAATCGGATTTTCAAAATACTTCAAAGTCTCCATCGACACCTTGGTAAAAGTTGATCTCACCTCCTTATCGGAGAGCCAGCTTGCGGAGTTGGAGCGGGGCTACGATGTGTATGTGACCGGAGCAAAGCTGCGAGTATTGACTAGCACGGTCAATGCAGACAATGAAGAAAACATAGAGGTGGTGCCCTTGAAAGCCAAGGCAGGATACACAGCCGGCTACAACGATCCCGAGTTCATCAATAAATTGCCCGTTTTTCAATTGCCTTTCCTATCCCGCGAACGCAAATACCGTGCGTTCCAAATCGATGGGGACTCGATGCTACCTATCCCCCACGGATCGTGGATCATTGCGGAATTTGTGCACGATTGGCGAGACGTAAAGGATGGCAATTCCTATATCGTGGTTACACGAGAAGACGGACTGGTATTCAAAGTCGTTTACAATCAACTTCGCAAGCAAAAGAATTTCCTGCTCCGCTCACTCAATGCCGCCTATGAACCTTACGAGGTTTCCGTGAATGAAGTGGTTGAAATGTGGAAGTTTATCAACTATATCAGCAGTGACATGCCTGGGCCGGAGTCAACACAGGACCAATTAAGCAAACTGGTGATGCAGCTTCAGAGTGACATATCACAAATCAAAGCCAGCGCAGGAGGGAAAAAGAAAATTGAAAGCAGATAAGCTGCCGTGGAAGCAAAGCCCTCAATCGATGGTGGCACTGATGCCCCGATCAAGCAAAGCTTCGCACATGGGTCGCAGATCATCAAAAGAACCCTCTTTTACGGAGCACTTACCCTTGTAATGTATAATGATGGAACACTGTTCGGCTTGTTGACGATCGTGCCGACAGATTTTCATTAACGATTCAATGACATGGGCGAAGGTGTTCACATCATCATTGAAAACCACCAAATGGTGCGAAGGCTCCTCCTCTACCGCAACGGCAACGTCCTCTTCTTCCTCGGGCCTTACATTGAATATCCTTTGTAAAAGCAAATCCATCTTACAAATGTATTTAAAGAGTGGTGTTTGTTGACTAAGGTTTGACTGATTTTCTGTTCAAGGTAAACACTTTGGATTCGGTTCCATTCAGCAAACGCTCAATGTTTTTTTGATGGGTAACAAAAACCAACACACAAACGGCCATTGCAAAAATATTGACGGAAGGAATGGTCTCGCCCAAAACCAACATCATCACGAATGGATAGGCCAAGGCAGCCATGAGTGAGCCCAACGAAACATAGCCAAAAAGCAAGAAAAACAAGAGGAAAACCCCCGTACAAATCAAGGCCGCCCAGGGATTCAGGCCAATCAGGATTCCGAGCATGATGGCAACACCCTTGCCACCTCTGAAGCCGGCAAACACCGGAAAAATATGTCCGGTTAAAGCAGCTATGCCAAGGATCAACTTGAAGTTGACATATTGTTGAGAGGACGGCAAGTATTCCCCGGATACGAATGCCAACTGAAGGGCCAAATAACCTTTGAGTACATCCATCAGGAGCACAATGGTGCCCGGGCCCTTTCCGAGCACCCTGAATACGTTGGTAGCACCGGCGTTACCACTGCCATGCTCCCTCACATCGATGCCGAAAAAACCCCTGCCAATCCAAACGGCAGACGGTATTGATCCAATCAAATAGGCAAGCAAAGCAAATGAGATATGTTCAAACGTAATCACCATGCAAATTCAAAAATAATCAAAATGACACAAACCACTCAATCCCTGTTTTCAATCCTTCGGATAAACTCAATCTTTTTGCGCTCAGTGGAAAGCAGGTATTGATATGGAGACTTCCCACCCTTTTCATCCGCTACGCGCTTCTCAGGCTTTATATTATTGATGATTTCATTGAACTTAATACTTGATGAGATCACCTGCATGACTCCGGGAGTGTAATTGAAATAGAACCACGTGTTACCATCCAACTCCAAGAACAGATTAAATACGTCACCTGACCTGCGTCGGATTACCTCAAAGTACCCCTTCAGCATGCGATTAACAGGAGTCTTTCCAATGTATCCAACCCCAATACTGCCATCAGACCTCATAGACATGACATCATCCCTCCATTTCATCTTGATATCGGTAAGGAATATTGCTGAAGACAACTCTTCAGGCATTTTCTTGGCAACGCCGTAGGTTTCATTCTCCTCTATGAATTTGGCAGCCTTCTTCTCGTCCATAAACACCCTCAATCCATTTTTAAACAAATCACGGC
>JBMTLM010000365.1:0-2200 GCA_049431185.1 Bacteroidia bacterium
TGATTATCGTTTGACAGAAGCCGGACTTTTCCCCTTCAAGTCATCTACATTGGTTAAATCCGGTCAGCAAATGAAAATCTGGATCGACTATGAAAAAGTGACGGTCAGCAATTCATTGGAATTTCCTTTCTCTGTTCCCAAAGGCTATGAGAAGATTCGTTGAGGTTTTTTTATTGGCGACCGCCATGCTGTTGGCGGGTCCTGATCTCCTCACGGGTCAGTCTAAGAAGGATTTGGAAAAACGCAAACAGAAGCTTCAACGGGAAATCGATGAGACGAACAAACAGCTTAAGGAAACATCCAAGAACAAGAAACTGACTTCCCAACAGGTAGCGGCCTTGAAAAAGAAAATCAGGCTTCGCCAGGAAATGATCAACGAGATTACGAGGGAGATGGCTGGCTTGGAGAATCAGATTGGCCAAACGGGTACTGAAATCACCTCACTGCAGTCAAGGATGAGTCAGTTGAAAAAGGAATATGCCAACATGGTTCAGTTTGCCCAACGGAACCGCAGTAGCTATGAGAGGCTGATGTTCGTATTTTCCTCAGAGGATTTCAACCAAGCCTATCGTCGGTTGATCTATATGCGCCAAATCAGTGAACATCGTCGTCGACAAGCTGAATTGATTTCCGGAACCCAAAAGCAGCTGAATGAAAAAAAGCAAAGTTTGGAGAGCCAAATGTCGGAGAAGCAATCGCTGATGGATAATGAGCTCGATCAGAAAACGGAGTTGGAAAAGGACAAGAAGGAGCAAGACAAGATTTTAACCGGATTGCAACAACGGGAAGAGAAACTGAAAAAGCAGTTGGCGGAAAAGCAACGCGCGAAGAAGAAGTTGGATCGCGCCATTGATGACCTGGTACGCAAAGAGATTGAATCGGCCAAGAAAAAAGCCACTGCCGCAGGAAAAAAGAATGTTACGTCCGAAAACGTATTCACTTTGACACCGGAGGCCCAGAAACTTTCCTCCGGTTTTTCCAATAACCGTGGGCGATTACCATGGCCCGTGGAAAAGGGTCGTATCAGCGAGCGATTTGGTGAACATCCACATCCGGAGTTGAAGGGTGTTAAAGTGTATAATAACGGAGTGGATATTCGGTCGGTAGCGGGCAGCTCCGCAAGGGCTGTTTTCGAGGGTGAGGTAACAGGCGTTATCAATATACCCGGAGCCAACAGCGCCGTAATCGTGCGCCATGGAGAATATCTGAGCGTTTATTCAAATCTGGAGTCGGTGCGAGTGAAAAAAGGGGATAAGGTTACTACCAAGCAAATTATAGGCAAGGTATTTACTGATCCTGAATCTGGTTTTGCCGAATTGCATCTGGAAATCTGGCGTGGAACGCAGAAGCTTAACCCAGAGTCCTGGTTGTCAGGCGGATGATGCTATTTTGCCAAAAATTGATTAACATTGCATTATTAAAAATCATCTTCCCATGACTTTAACAAATACACTCTTATTTATCGGTGGTTTAGGCGCAACTGAAATCATTTTGATTTTGGTGGTTTTGTTGCTTTTTTTTGGTGGTAAACGCATTCCTGAGCTTGCCCGTGGATTGGGCAAAGGCATTCGTGAATTTAAGGATGCTTCCAGCGGAAAGAACACAGATGAGCAGAAGAAAGAAATAGACAACAAGTAATTCTCTAGGTTCTTCAGATGATTAACGGAGTCCACTTGCATCTGCTTTTAAACCATGTTCCTATTCTAGGCTCCGTGTTCGCATTGGTATTATTGATCATCGGTTATTTCAACCGAAACGAGGTCCTTTCCAAGACGGGTCTTTGGACGTTGGTAGTGGTATCGTTAGTTGCCATATCGGTATTTTTGTCAGGTGAAGAGGCGGAGCACGCAGTGGAGGGAATCATGGGCGTTAGTGAAGTGTCTATCGAAACACACGAAGACCAAGCCGCAATCGCTTTTTGGTCGTTGATGTGTTCGGGCGCCATTGCTTTAGGCACCTTGCTATCCGCTTTGAAATCACAAAACATCCATCGGACTCTTTTATTGTTGAATGTGTTTTTTATGCTTGGGACTTTTGTTTTGATGGCTCGTGCCGGAAATTCCGGTGGAGCTATTCGACATCCCGAAATCAATGCTACCGCATCATCCTCGGGTGGTGAGGAGGAGCATGGGGAAGACTAGTTAATAGTGATTGGTCATTAGTGATTAGGGAGAGGTGGTTAGGGATTAGTCATTAGTCA
>JBMTLM010000366.1:0-2197 GCA_049431185.1 Bacteroidia bacterium
TAAGGTCCTGAAATCAACTCGCTTATGGATGCAGCATCCATTGGGCGGTCGGCTCGAATGGTGACCGTGCGACTCGAGAAGATACCGGTACCACCCACCACATTAGAGTACACGGGCGGGGTGGTAAGTAGATTGGTACCAGGCGCATTCACATCTACATAATTGGATAAAAATTCCGCACCCACTGTTACGATGAAGTCGAGGGTACCAGCCCTACGAACGATATTGGGATCAGCATTGAGCTTCGATCCAACGTACTTGTAAAATTTTTCGCCTTCAATTTCAAGCTCTATGTACGGCTTGGTAGACTCCCCGTTTACCACCGGCACCACTTCATTGGGAAACACCCAATCCAAATATTTGGGGGTTATGGTATTGGCAGCAAGGTCTTCCTCCTCGTATTTGAATCGAATGGTAACATTATAAACACGTCCAACAGGATGAGTGGTAAAACGTACATCTGTAGGGAATTGACTAGACCATTGGATGAATTGGTTCGCGGTAGGACGTTCGATGCTGACAGACTTCACCACCGGTGTTTGGGAACTGAAAGTGTTTCCGGTCTGAAGGTTCCTGACAACGATTTTATACTCGCTATCGGTTTGTATAGGCTCGCCGTTATTACGGTAGAGGATATTGGGAGATGATGGAAAAACACCGGGATCCTTGGGAGGTCCTATGAAACGAACTAAAGGAAAGGAATCCAATACCTGAAAGGTACTGCCATTCTGACGGAGGCGAAACATTTTGACATCCAAATCGCCGTCGGCATAGTAGACCGAATCGGAGTTCTGAGCCATCACCAATGCGTTACCTTCACCCAGAAAGGCCTTTTGGATGCGCACGACTTGTGTATCCAGGTCCTTGTCCAAAATACCGTAAATGACCCCGGTTTCCTTGTATGGGGCATTCAATTCAATTTCATTTTCGCAGGAAGTGAGTCCGAAGGCCACTGAAACGAATGCCAGTGCCCAAATTCCAAGTCGTATCATACACCAAAAGTACTACATGTAACCTTCTGTTGCATCAATTCCCTATTTTTGAACGTAATTTGAAAAAGTTTTGATTTACAGAGCCAAAATATCCTCCTTGGTTGCCGTATATATCCTGTTGGCACCAAGCATTGTACTTTCTCAACGGGTGCGCGAGCGATTCGAATTGTTGTCCTTCAGCGATAACTTTGACGCCCCTTCCGAGCGCTGGAGCACTGAAGCCAACGCCGACAACCTTTTTGTGATTCAGGATGGGGAATATATTTTGCACCGTAAAAACAACACCTCCCCTTTCCTGGTGATTGCGGGACTGAATGAAGAAATTTCAAGCTGCCGATTTGTGGCATCCATTAAGCTTGATAAGAATATCGGAGCTTATCCTTTCGCAGGAGTCCTTTTCATGATGCAGCCTCAGGCATCAGGCGGTTTTTTGATTGAATTGAACCGCAAAAAGGAATACCGCATTCGGCAAATAACGGCTGGGGTTTACAAGTACTTAACCGGCAACTCCAAAAACGGCGGCTGGGTAAAGTGTGAGCCAGCGAATGAAGCAGGATTGAATAACATCATTGAAATCAGGACCGCCGATGGATTCTTCGACTTGTACATCAACGACAGTTACCTGGTAAGTTTCTATGAGCCCTCTTACAAAACAGGCAACATCGGATTGGTGATCGGACCTGACACGCGGACACGGCTTGATTACGTTTACATTTTCACCAAGGGTGCACAGCAGCCCATCAACAATGAACAGCAGGCACAGGATCCCGAATCCAGTGATCCAGGGCAAGAAGTCATTCGTTTGGCCGAATCCATCATCCAGCTCAAAACCCAAATCAACACGTTAAAACAGGAAAACGAGGATTTGAAAAAAGCCGTTTCCTCATTGCGCAGTGGCGATAGTGAACGGTCCTCTGAGATCAAATCGATGGAAGCAGAAATCAAATCGATGCAGGATCAGATTGCAAACAAGGATGCCGAGATTGCAAAACTTGCAGCCGAACGAGACGCCTTGGCTAAGTTCAAGGAAATGGCTGGAGGGAACGAAAACAGTGATGTGGTTATCACCCTATCCAAAGCCCTTAAAGCTGAAAAAGAAAAGACCATGCGTTTGGAGGAGGAGCTACGAAAGTTGAAGATGGGAGAACAGTGAACAAGTGGCGCATGGAGGCAGGTATCTTGACCTGAGCTTGATTTCCCTGAGC
>JBMTLM010000367.1:0-2189 GCA_049431185.1 Bacteroidia bacterium
GTCACGTATGTAAAAAACCAACAAGTCCTTCTTGCCTGAAGTCAGGCGGGCGGAAAAGATTTCTGAAGGGAATGTACTGCCATCCGAACGCATCCCTTTCATTTCAAAAAGTCCTTCGGTAAGTAATTTGGATGGTTCGTTTTGAGTCTTATCAAAGAATTGCCCTAGTGGTATTCCGTGAATGTTTTGACTTTCCCACTTGAAAATCCGGGTGGATTTGGAATTCCAATCAACTACTTTGAGTTGGTTATCCGTCAAGACGATTCCATCCAAAGATGACTCAATGATCATCTTGGTGCGCTGCTCAATTTCATGATTACGTTCCTCGATGGCAACCTTTTCAGTGACATCTGTGAGCAAGGCGAGGGTTACCATGTTTGATTTCAAATCAAACAACGATTCCCTGACATCTACCACCCTGGTTTTTTGATCAAAGGTTTTAATTCGAATCCGATAATCAACCGTAGACATGCCTGTGAATAATTCGAAGTTGAATTTGTCCACCAAATGCCGATCATCCTCATGTACCAAATTAATAAACGGTTTTTCAATAATCTGAATAGGTTCTGCACCGATGAGTTCTACGAATGCATTATTGACATGAGTGATTTTGCCCTCTACAATGGTGATGACCGAGACGGGAAGTTCCTGTAACAATCGTCTGTTTAAACGTTCGCTCTCTTCCAACATACGGGCACTCTTCTTGCGTTCGGATATATTGTTAGCTACCACCAAAATTTGCGACTCAGTACTGGTTAAGTCAAACTTCTTGATGGTAATTTCAAAATCCAACAGTTGTCCAATGGAATTTCTTACTTTGATTTCCTTTTGGTATTTGATCGAAGGGTCTGCATTAAAGTCATGGATCCAATCGGGGAAGGCCATTCGTCCCTTGTCTGACAAAAGCATGGTGATATTTTGTCCAACAATGGTGGATGGTTCATAACCTGTTTCCTTCAATAAGGCGGAATTGGCAGATACAATCGTTCCTTTAAGGTCAATTACCAACACCGGCATCGGATTGCTTTCAAAGAGGGTTTTGTAGCGTTCCTCTTTACTTTGAATCTGTTTCTGTGCCTCCTTGAGTTGCGTGATGTCTACACCATAACCGATCATCAACTTGAATTCCCCATTCTCAAAGTGGGGATAAAACTTTCGCAACATGTATTTGGTGCCGCCATCCTTCAGCAAGTGATGAGATTCAATCTCTTGCTCTTTTCGGGTAGCCAATACATCCTGGAACAGCTTCTGTCGTTCATCGGCAATACGGGAATCCACCTGTCTGAAGTCGCAGTAATCATAATCGGTTTTACCGATAATCCATTGCCTGAGGTTTTTATCCTTGATTCCGGCAGGATTTACATAACGATATCGATGATCCTTGTCAAATATGCCAATGTCAGCGGGAATGTTATCCAAAATCTGTTCATAGAAATGCTTTTGCATTTGAAGGGCTGTCAAATTGGATTGCTCCTGGGTAATGTCTTTGATGCGGATGCATACCCCGGATATCTGATTGGTGCCTCTTTTTCTGATAGGATTGATGTGAATAGAAAAGAACTCCTGGGTATTGGCATTTCGATGTAATTCAACGTCCATTTTACTTACCGAACCTTCAAGAAAGCAATTTTGAACTTGTAAATACAACTCTTTGAAAAAGTGGAGATTGCCGAGTTGATTAAGGGATGAACCCTCTATGAAATCCATGGCAAATGCGGCAGAAATACTCTGCAAGAATGTTCTATTTGCCGACCTGATGGTTAATTCCCGATCAACCAACAATACTAATTCTTCGGTGCTGTCGAGTATGGTGGAAAGATCCGACAAGCGATCCTGTAATTGGTCTTGTAAACGTATGGATTCAGTGATATCGGTGGTGTAAACGTTTACATAGGATGACTGTTGAGGCACCAATAACAAAACGAATACTTGATTAGATGAGAATTGTTTAACGAATTTTCTGTTCTCGCCTGAGCTGATACTTTCACTTAATATCTTAGAGAATACTTTGTCCGTAATGATGCCAGCAGAGATTCCTAGCGCTTGTAGCATATCCATGGAGGCCTTGTTGGCGAAGAGCAGCTTCCCTGATTTGTCGACACGAAAAACCGGGCTTGGGTTTTCCAGAGGAAATTTGGCCATCGCCAATGCGGCTTGAAAATCCTCTTTGAGTTTTTCTTGGAGAGTGG
>JBMTLM010000368.1:0-2187 GCA_049431185.1 Bacteroidia bacterium
GCCACCACAATATCGAACCCTTATTTTCGTTTTTTCATTCAACGTTCAACCTTATGGCATTCATTGTTCGAGCTACCCTGTTTGTACTTGCTTTTATCGTACAATGCAGCGCGTTCAGCCAGCCATCACATGGCGGTCAAAAACTGAAGGCGACGCTGATTGTGGGGCCCTTGGAAAGCAGGACCAAGACGGCTATCGCAGAAATGGATGAGATAGCGGAATTGCTTCTAAAAAACGGAATCGCCGTGGAACGCTTTTACCATAAAAAGGCGAAATGGAGTGCCATTTTAAAATCAGCTTCGGAAAGTGATTTCTTCATCTATTCAGGCCATGGCAGTAACATGGGGGTGAAGGGCAGGGCAGGCGGCTTATGTCTCTCAGACCGTGAAATGATTTCCACCTCCAGGATCATGTCGGAACTGAAGTTGAAACCCAATTCCATGGTCATCATGAAATCGGTTTGCAATGCGGCTGGCTCTTCCGCGGGTGACCCTCGTGATATCGGAATCAATACGGCTAAAAACCGTGTGGAGCATTATGCATATCCTTTCCTGGAGTTAGGGGCCGCCGTCTATTATGCCGACAATTACCTGGATGGCGCTTATACTTTTTTGGAATTGTTTTTGGCAGGAGAGTCAGTCATCAATTGCTACCGCCACACGGCCACGCGAGTGACACATATTGAATTCGAATCGGAGTTTCCGCGCAATCAGGATCTTGTTTTCAGCATATCCAGTTCAGGAGGGGCGCATGAGGTGGAGCGCAGTAACCAACAGACCCAGGGCAGGTATGTTCAGCAGCACGTACCTCCTAAATCCTATGACATTGCCCTGGTGGGATTGGGAACATTCTCCATGTCATTCATGAAATGAATCGCCGCTATCAACGGATGTTTTTTGTAGGGCACGTCCGTTTTTTCTATCTTAACAGCCAAATTGCAATCCTGCCATGTCAACTTTGGCCGAAAAAATAAAATCCCTCGCTGACCAATTGCTTGATGAAACCATCGCGGTTCGCAGGCATTTACACATGCATCCGGAGCTTTCTTTTCAGGAAACAGAGACTTGTGCTTACGTTTGGAGTCGGCTGGATCAGATCGGGATTTCTGAAAAGCGCAGGTTAGCCAATACGGGCATTGAGGCTTTGATTCGAGGCAAAAATCCTGATAGCAGGACCATCGCTTTGCGCGCCGACATGGATGCGCTTCCGATCAAGGAGCTGAACCAGGTGCCCTATAAATCGACCAATGAAGGTGTGATGCACGCCTGCGGACACGATGCCCATACGGCCTCCTTGTTGGGTGCCGCCAACATTTTACATAAGCTCAAAGATGAGTTTGAGGGAACCATCAAGCTGATTTTTCAACCGGGCGAGGAGAAGCTGCCCGGGGGAGCATCCATGATGATCCGTGACGGGGTATTGGAAAACCCCAAGCCCAACGGCGTAATCGGTCAACATGTGATGCCATTGATTGAATCCGGCAAGGTTGGTTTTCGGAGTGGCATCTACATGGCCTCAACGGATGAGATTTATTTACGGATCAAAGGAAAGGGCGGACATGGTGCCATGCCCCACCTGAATATTGATCCCGTCCTGATTGCATCCAATGTCATAGTAGCGTTGCAACAGGTGGTCAGCCGCCATGCCAACCCCACCATGCCCAGCGTACTCTCTTTCGGAAAATTCATCGCCAACGGTGCCACCAACGTCATTCCCGATGAGGCTTATCTCGAAGGGACATTCCGTACGTTGGATGAAAAGTGGCGTGCAGAGGCGCATGAGAAAATACGCTCCATTGTTGAATCGGTTGCCTCCTCCATGGGAGCAGTTGCGGAACTGGAAATTCGTAAGGGTTATCCGGCTTTGTATAACGATCCGGCCTTGACTTCCATGGCGCGGTCGGCGGCAGTGGAATACCTGGGCCATGATCATGTCATTGATTTGGATATTTGGATGGCTGCCGAGGATTTTTCCTACTATTCCCAGCAATCGGCCGCATGTTTTTATCGCTTAGGCACGCGAAATGAGTCCAGAGGCATCACATCTTCTGTGCATACACCAACGTTTGACATTGAAGAAAAATCTTTGGCGGTCGGTATGGGATTGATGGCATGGTTGGCCATCAAGGGGCTACAACAATCGTAAGGGAATTGTTTAGTTGGCCATTTCGCTCATAAAGCGAATGCG
>JBMTLM010000369.1:0-2184 GCA_049431185.1 Bacteroidia bacterium
TTTTGGCTTTGGCAGCTATGCTGTTTTTAGTGTTACGCGGATTTGACGGGTCCAATTGATGGTTCGATATGTCAATCACGACAGCGTTTTTGACTTTTTCCTTCATCAAAGCGAAATTCAATACCTCGATCATTTCTTTCACATAATGGAATTTCAATCCTTTTAAATACATGGCGGGAATCTCCTCAATATCCTTGAGGTTGTCTGCACTTAAAAGGATGTCTGTAACCCCTGATCTGCGGGCTGCCAGTATTTTTTCCTTGATTCCTCCTACAGGAAGCACTTTTCCCCTTAGGGTAATCTCACCGGTCATGGCCATCTTTTTCCTGATCTTCCTTTGCGTGAAGGCAGAAGCCAAAGAAGTCAACATGGTGATACCTGCGGAAGGCCCATCCTTTGGGGTGGCCCCTTCGGGTACATGCACATGGATGTCCCAATGGTCGAAAATCGCAGGATCAAGACCTAATTGATCGGCGTGAGCTTTCAAATAAGCCAATGCAATGGTGGCCGATTCCTTCATTACTTCGCCTAGGTTGCCCGTCAGTGTAAGTTTACCTTTCCCTCGATTGAGGGAGGTCTCTATGAATAAAATATCACCACCAACAGGTGTCCAGGCAAGACCGGTAACTACTCCAGCCACGTCATTATCGATGGTTTTTTCTTTTTGAAAAATGGGAGCGCCAAGGATTTTTCGCAGTCGCTCGTGGCTGATTTTGGGGTCATATTTTTCCTGCATGGCCACCGACTTGGCAGTCGAACGGATCACCGATGCAATTTGCTTCTCCAAGGTTCTCACTCCGGATTCGGCAGTGTATTCTTCGATGATTTTTTCAATGAGTTTATCACTGAACACGACCTCTCCCTTTTTTAGCCCGTGAGCCTCTAGCTGTTTTGGGATGAGGTGTTTCACCGCAATTTGGATTTTCTCTTCAACCGTGTAGCCATTGATTTCAATGATTTCCATCCGATCGCGTAGCGCCGGTTGAATGGCACTTAATGAGTTTGCCGTGGCGATGAACAACACCTTCGATAAGTCATATTCAATTTCCACGTAGTTGTCGTAAAATGCAGTGTTCTGCTCTGGGTCGAGCACCTCCAATAAGGCAGAGGATGGGTCTCCATGGAAATCCGAAGAAAGCTTGTCGATTTCATCCAATACGAAAACAGGGTTGGAGGACTTGGCCTTTTTAAGGTTTTGCATGATGCGGCCAGGCATGGCACCGATGTACGTTTTACGATGCCCTCTGATCTCAGCCTCGTCACGCAAACCTCCCAGCGACATTCTGACGTACTTTCTTCCTAGCGCTTTGGCTACGGATTTACCTAGAGATGTCTTACCCACACCTGGAGGTCCGTAAAGGCACATGATGGGCGATTTCATATTTCCTTTCAGTTTTAATACTGCCAGGTATTCCAATATGCGGTTTTTGACCTTTTCTAATCCGTAGTGATCGGCATCCAACACCTTTTCGGCCCTCTTTAAATCGAAATTGTCAGACGTGTTTTCATCCCATGGCAACTCTAGCAACAACTCGAGGTAGTTGAGAGTGACTGAATATTCAGCGGCGGCAGGATTGATGCGTTGGAGCCGCTCGATTTCCTTGTTGAACACTTCTGCAACTACCTTGGACCATTTCTTGGAGGCGGCCCGTTCCTTCAAATCGTTGATTTCTTGGTCATGCACCGAGCCGCCCAATTCTTCTTGGATGGTTTTCAGCTGCTGGTTCAAGAAATATTCCCGTTGTTGTTTGTCGATATCAACCTTCACCTTTGACTGGATCTGGTTTTTCAATTCCAACATTTGCAATTCCTTCGTGAGGTATTCCAACACACGGGTGGCGCGCTCTTTCATATCAACCATCTCCAACAACAACTGTTTGGTCGCTACGTCGGCGTTCATGTTGGAGGAAATGAAGTTGATCAGAAAAGAGGGGCTCTCAATGTTTTTGATGGCAAAGGTTGCCTCGGTGGGGATGTTGGGTGATTGGGTGATGATTTGCAATGATAGGTCACGTAAGGAGTCGATGAGCGCAACAAACTCCTTCTCTTTTGGAGCATGCTTCTTATCAATCAGCGGTGTAATCTTGGCTCTGAGATAAGGTTCATGAGACACTACTTCATCTACCATGAATCTTCTCTTAACCTGAATAATTTTTCGATAAAAATCGTTGACCTTGATGAAGA
>JBMTLM010000370.1:0-2174 GCA_049431185.1 Bacteroidia bacterium
TCGGCGAATGGCGGGGCGATAAACTGAGGATTACCGACCGAAAAAAGGAAATCTTCAAAACATCCGGAGGTAAATACATCGCTCCCCAGTACATTGAAAACAAACTCAAGGAATCCAGGTTCATTGAACAAGCAATGGTCATCGGAGAAAACGAAAAATTCGCCTCGGCCCTCATTGTGCCCGCTTTTGCCCATGTCATGGAGTGGGCCAAAACACAAAACCTTGAATTCGCATCACACTCCGAGATCGCATCTAGCCCTGTGGTAAAGAAAAAAATCAATGAGGAAATTGAGGCCATCAACAAGACGCTAGGACAGTTTGAAAGCATCAAAAAAGCCGAATTGTTATCGGAGGAGTTCTCCATCCAAAAAGGTGAAATGACCCCTAAGCTCAGCCTCAAGCGTAAAACCATTGCGGCAAACAACCGCCACCTCATTGAGCGTATCTACAACAATTGAATTTATTCCAATGATTAAATTCGCATCCGCTTGCAATTGAAGCCGACATGATGGTTAAACTTTATTTCTCCCGATTACCGATCCTGTTTGTACTGGCATTGGCCGCCTATTCCTGCGGCGAACAACCTGTAAAAACGGTCGACCTGCCGGACCCTGCCGAAGCCGTTAACGACACTTCCGGCCTTGACAACGATGTCGATTACATGGAGGATGTTGGCGTTTATTCCGACAGCGATTTTGTGGAATTCAAAGACACATTGGGATTGGATTCCGCTGGCAACAGCGCCTCGGTTTCCGCCGACACGACGGCCTCCATCCAATTACCCGCAGGCTCATCACTTAAAACCATTCATGCCGTTTTTAAAACGGTTGATTGCGACAAGAACGGATGTGAGCTTTTCTTTGAAACAGAGGCCGAGGAAAAGCTGGTCTTTTGCGGTGCCTATGGTGACTTCGTTTCCGCTGACTTCGGAGTAGCCAACCGCGATTTGGTAGGCAAGAAGTTCATGGTCATCTACCGACCCGACAACAAAGTACCTGCTGCAGCAAAAGACAGTTCTTCCAAAAACAATAAAGGCCCTTGCAAAACAATCGTTTTTGCCAAACAGCTTTGATGCTATACACCATCGGCCGGCACCTTCTCAAACAAGTATCATGAAAAGAAACATTAAGAGGATTGCCGTGCTGGGCTCTGGAATCATGGGATCACGGATCGCCTGCCACTTTGCAAATGCTGGCATTGAGGTGCTTTTGTTGGACATTGCCGGGAAGTCTACCGATGGTCAACTGACCGACAATACCAACCTGAGGAACTCCATCGTAAACGATGCACTTAAGAAAGCGGTAAATTCCAACCCCTCTCCGCTCTATAGGAAAACTTACGAATCAAGGATTACCACCGGGAACTTTGAAGACGACCTGCACCAAATCAAAAATTGTGATTGGATTCTGGAGGCCGTGGTTGAAAAGCTTGAAATCAAAAAACAGCTTTTTGAGCAAGTGGAAATCCACCGCACTCCGGGCACCATCGTCAGCACCAATACTTCCGGTATCCCCATTAACTCCATCTGCGAAGGAAGAAGCGATGATTTCAAAAAACATTTTTGCGGCACCCACTTCTTCAATCCTCCACGATATCTCAGGTTGCTGGAGATCATTCCCGGAAAAGACACGGATGCCGCGCTGATAGAGTTCCTCGTTCATTTCGGCAATCACATGCTGGGCAAGGAGACCATCGTTTGCAAAGACTCGCCCGCCTTCATTGCCAACCGAATCGGTGTATTCTCCATCATGTCGTTACTGCACCAAGTGTTGGAAGACGGTTGGAAGGTTGAGGAAATAGACAAACTCACCGGAACCATTCTTGGCAGACCCAAATCCGCTACCTTCAGAACAACGGATGTGGTTGGACTGGACACCATGATTCATGTGGCCAATGGACTTTATGAAAATTGTCCGAATGACAGCGAACGGAGCAAGTTCAAGCTCCCAGCATTCGTTCAAAAAATGTCAGACCAAAAATGGCTTGGCGACAAAACAGGCCAAGGCTTTTATAAGAAGACCAAAGATGCCAATGGTAAAACGGAAATCCTGTCCCTTGACCTGAATACATTAGAATACATTCCTCAAACAAAGACCAAGTTCGCCACCTTGGAGGAGGCGAAAAACGTAGAGGACACCAGCAGCCGGCTCCGCATACTGTTCAACGGAACCGAT
>JBMTLM010000371.1:0-2168 GCA_049431185.1 Bacteroidia bacterium
TTTAATGAATACTTGGATTTTAAAGTAGGGCTTTTTAGCATCATCAGGAACCAGCTCAATATGGTGTACCGCTATGTTATCGATCTTTGTTTCCCCTATGTACTTGGACGAGAAACCTTTTTCATAAATCGTGAAAATATTGGTAGGGGAGATGCCATTTGTTTTTTCATCGGCTCCGCTGATCTGTACCTCATTGGCATCTTTCAAAAAGGTCCACGAAGAGGCTCCATCACAGTAAATCTCCTGACCGGCCAACATCAATTTATACTTGTTGCCTTTTAGGATGATGTTACCCGAACGGGTATCCGATTTCTTGGTTTTTTGGTCGAGAGTGGTGATTTTGAAAGAGGCAGAAAGGGATTTCGTGGCCTTAAATTTGGCACTTACACTTTTTAGAATCTCTTGAGCCTTAGGGTCTTTTGTTCCTTGAGCAAAGCTTTGGGAAGCAAATAAAAGGAATGCAGAAACGGCTAGGATAATGGTTTTCATGGAACAATTTGGGTTTGCAAAATTAGGGCTATTTGCCCGAACTCAAAAACTGTTCCAAAGACATCGGATCCTTGATTTTGACCTCCCGGGCCTTACTTCCTTCAAATGGCCCGATTACACCTGCCGCCTCCAATTGATCGATCAATCGACCTGCGCGGTTATAACCTAATTTCAATCGACGCTGAAGTAGGGATGCCGAACCTTGCTGATATTGTACCACCATGCGCGCCGCTTCTTCAAAAAGCGGATCACGGTCGGCGGCATCCAACTCGCCAGCCCCTCCGCCATCGCCTTCACCCACATATTCTGGTAGTAAAAACGCATCAGGGTAGCCACGTTGATTGCCGATGAAGTCGGTAATGCTGTCAACCTCCGGTGTATCTACGAATGCACATTGTAAGCGAATCAAGTCTGCACCTGTGGAGAGCAACATATCTCCTCTACCGATCAACTGCTCTGCGCCACCGCTATCCAGGATGGTTCGAGAATCAATTTTGGATGTCACACGAAACGCCAAGCGGGCAGGGAAATTGGCTTTGATGGTACCGGTAATGATATTTACCGAGGGTCGTTGGGTCGCAATGATTAAATGGATTCCGATAGCACGGGCTAACTGGGCCAAACGTGCAATGGGCGTCTCAACCTCTTTGCCGGCAGTCATGATCAAGTCGGCAAATTCATCAATCACCAATACGATAAATGGCAGAAACCGATGACCATTGTTAGGGTTCAGGCGGCGACTGACAAACTTGGCGTTGTACTCTCGGATGTTCCTTACGGAGGCATCTTTCAACAGCTCATATCGCTGATCCATCTCGATGCATAAGGAGTTCAGCGTGTTCACCACTTTGCGCGTATCGGTGATGATGGCCTCTTCTTCACCGGGGAGTTTGGCCAGGAAGTGTCGTTCAATGGTTTTAAAGAGGGTTAATTCAACCTTCTTGGGATCCACTAAAACAAATTTCACTTGAGACGGGTGCTTCTTGTACAGCAAGGATACCAACACCGCATTCAATCCAACTGATTTACCTTG
This sequence comes from Bacteroidia bacterium, assembly GCA_049431185.1. Taxonomy (GTDB): domain Bacteria; phylum Bacteroidota; class Bacteroidia; order AKYH767-A; family OLB10; genus JALRAP01. The sequence goes on from JBMTLM010000371.1 coordinate 1,523, forward strand.
CCCCGTGGCACCTGCCATCAGCAAGTGAGGCATTTTGGCCAGATCTGCAACAAACACTTCATTGGAAATGGTTCTTCCCAATCCGATGGGCAGATCGAATTCGCAATTTTGGAATTTCTCAGACGAAATGACGGATCGCATGGACACGACTTCGGGATTCTGATTGGGCACTTCGATGCCAATCGTGCCCTTGCCTGGGATCGGGGCAATGATACGGATCCCTAATGCCGAAAGACTCAACGCAATGTCATCCTCGAGATTCTTAATCTTGGAGATTCGAACGCCGGCTTGTGGTATGATTTCAAACAGGGTTACGGTGGGACCTACGGTCGCCTTGATTTTATCGATGGCGATATTGTAATTCTTCAGCGTATCAACAATCCTGTTTTTATTCATCTCCAATTCCGCCTTCAACTCATCCATGCTGAGTTGGGTTTTGTTAGAGCCGTGGTTTTCCAGCAATTCGATCGTTGGAAATTGGTAGGAGGATAAGTCAAGTTTCGGGTCATATTCGCCCATCACTTCCGTTTGGGGCAAATCTTCGGTTTCTGTGGCTTCTTCAGATGTTTTAAAAGGCTCTATGGACAACTCCACATCGTCTGAGGGGGTCACCAATTCCGTTTCAGCTGTTTCTGCAAGCGTTTCG
>JBMTLM010000372.1:0-2153 GCA_049431185.1 Bacteroidia bacterium
TGGTCATTCACCCGGTTGAATTTAACCGAATCCGTTAGGAAATTATACACCGAGATCATCCCGAAATAGCCTTTACCATGCTCTTCCCTCATTCCGGAGTATTTCCATATAGGATGCCCCTCTGGAAACGTGAAAGCATCCGTATGCAAGGAAAAAATAATGATGTCATCGGATATTCTGAACTCCAGATCCAAAGGCCCTCGCTCCGTATACTTGACCGTCAAACGTTTGTCGATTTTTTGAGCCTCCACTAAAATTTCCTCTTCCGTTTTTTTCAGTGCGGCACGGATCAAACCAAAAGCCCATTCACCATTTTGACCCACATCCAATTTAGCCGTGGCTTTTTCAGACAGTGACCGAATGATATGGTTGAAGGGCGGCGTTTGATCTGCGTGATTCACGATTAATAGGCTCTGGCAAAAATGACTCTTTGTGTGGATGGCTTTCCTGTAAGGATGCAAACACCATGCTCCTGCTTGTTACCCAAGGGGATGCATCGAATGGTGGCCTTGGTAAGCTCCTTGATTTTTTGTTCTGTCTCGGAAGTGCCATCCCAATGCGCATAAACAAAACCACCCTTATGGTCCAAAATCTCCACAAACTCATCAAATGTATTGGCTGCGTGCGTGGCGGTTTCACGGAAATCAACAGCCTTTTTGTAAATATTGTCTTGGATGTTTTCCAAAAGGTGTAGGATTTTCTGGTCGATGCCATTCACCTGGATCACCATTTTCTCTTTGGTGTCACGACGGGCTACCTCCACACTGCCATGCTCCATGTCACGTGGACCAATGGCGATGCGCACTGGAACACCTTTCATCTCGTATTCGGCGAACTTCCATCCAGGCTTGTGGGTGTCGCGGTTATCATATTTGACGGAAATGCCGACACGTTTCAAATCCTGTATGATGCCGTCGGCATATTGGTCAAGCGCCTTCAGCTGCTCGTCATTTTTATAGATCGGAACGATCACCACTTGAATCGGTGCCAGTTTTGGCGGCAACACCAAACCATCATCATCGGAATGCGCCATCACCAAAGCGCCCATTAATCGGGTGGATACACCCCAAGAAGTGGCCCAAACGTGATCTTGAACTCCTTCCTTGGTGGTGAATTTTACATCAAAAGCCTTTGCAAAGTTTTGCCCCAGGAAATGGGATGTGCCTGCTTGAAGCGCCTTACCATCCTGCATGAGCGCCTCGATGCAATAGGTCTCCACCGCTCCTGCAAAACGCTCATTGGCGGTTTTGATGCCTTTGACTACGGGCAAAGCCATCCATTGCTCTGCAAATTCAGCATACACATCCAACATTTTCTCTGTCTCGTGAACGGCCTCTTCAGCAGTGGCATGAGCCGTATGTCCTTCCTGCCATAAAAACTCGGCAGTACGTAGAAACAATCTGGTTCGCATCTCCCATCGCACCACATTGGCCCATTGGTTCACCAATATGGGCAAATCGCGGTAAGATTGGATCCAATTGCGGTAGGTATTCCAAATGATGGTTTCAGAGGTAGGGCGTACTATCAGCTCCTCCTCCAATTTAGCCTCCGGATCCACTTCGATCCCCTTGCCATCAGGAGCGTTACGCAAACGGTAATGAGTGACCACGGCACACTCCTTGGCGAACCCCTCAATATGCGCGGCTTCCTTGGAAAAAAATGACTTGGGGATGAACATCGGGAAGTAAGCATTTACGTGACCCGTGTCCTTGAACATCTTATCCAACGCCTGCTGCATTTTTTCCCAAATGGCATAACCGTATGGCTTGATAACCATGCATCCCCTAACAGCAGAGTTCTCAGCCAGGTCCGCCTTGATGACTAGGTCTTGATACCACTCGGAGTAATTGTCGGCACGGTTTGTGATTTCTTTTCCCATTGGATAATTTTGAAAGGCTATTAGAATTGGTACAGTATTTGCATTCCCACTACAAAGTTCCGAAACTTAACGCACATAACCAATTCGGAAAGCGCAATTAAAAGGTATAACCCTCTAAAAATCAACGGATATGAAACCGTTAATGATCACCACCGCACTAGCAGCCATTCTTTTGTCTGCTTGCTCTTCCCCTCGTATTCCCCGATCCGGCGACTACGATGATGTTTACTATTCCTCCTCGGACGGACCCAGCAACTCTGGGGGATCAACCGCG
>JBMTLM010000373.1:0-2144 GCA_049431185.1 Bacteroidia bacterium
CATGCACATTCCTGTACCAATGTGGGGCCCAAACACCGTCTTCTGGTCTAGGTCCGGCCTTCCAATGCAACATCTCCTTGTAAAAGGGAATCCCTATTTCATCACATAACCGATTCAGAGCACCTTCTGGATCCTTCAGGATTTGATTTGAATCCACTACAGTTGTTTTGGCACCCATTAACATCAACTGATCCAATAATTCGGCCTGCGCCTTGAAGCCTACATCCAATATGGATGGATTGGGTATTTCCTTTGCAAAAGATGCAATGACCTGCGCCGGATGGCGGGTGAGAATCACGTTGTGGACGGAGGCCATGAAACTTTTGCCGATGTCGCCCAAATGATGTCCCATGTTCTTGAAAAAAACAACGGGTGTTTCATGCGGGCCCATCATCATGGCCACCACTTTGCTGGAATCACATTCCATAGAAGCCATCACTTCATCGGCACCTGGATGATATTCCTTGGCGCGGGTTGATTTTAAATAAAAACCATAAAGGGGCTCATCATAAACCCTGGTATCGGGCCGTTGCGCAAAGGCATACATCAATGCTGTGGAAATGTTGCGGGGACCCGACCACAAACAGATTCGCTTACAATTCACGTGTTTCATTTTTAAAACGGAGGTTTGTCACCTTTCGCTATCTGATCGATCTCGGCTTCCACCATTTCATCATACAATCCACTTAGCCTTTGAGTCATTTCTCCAGGATTACCGCTTCCAATGGTTCTACCATCAATCTTTACTACGGGCGTTACACCGCCAAATGTTCCGGTAACGAACGCCTCATCGGCACCATAGACATCATACAGAGAGAAGTTCCTTTCGACACAATCCATCTCGTTTTCACGAGCACATTGAATGATCTTGGATCGAGTGATACCATTCATACAAAATTGGCCTGTAGAGGTCCAAAGCTGCCCGTCCTTGCAGATGAAAAAATTGGTTGAATTGCAGGTAGCCACAAAGCCATGCACATCCAGCATGAGCGCCTCATCCGCACCTGCCTCTATCGCTTGAATCAAGGCTTGTACTTCGTGCAACTTGCTATGGCAATTGAGTCGGGGGTCGAGATAGTCAGGGGAACCTCTTCTAACGGTTGAGGTGAATAGCGTAATGCCGTTATTCTTGACAGACGATGAAGCCTTCTTGTACTCGGGTATGATGACCAGGTTGGGGCCGCTCACAACCAGCCTAGGATCCTGCGAAGGAGTTTTCTTGATTCCGCGAGTAATCATGAAGCGGACATGCACTCCATCATGCATATTATTTGTTTCCAATGTTTCCCGTATCCGATGGTAAAGACCTTCACGGTCCATGCCTAAGGAAATACCCACGGCAGCTGCAGCGTTCCATAGCCGGTCGAAATGATCGGAAAGGAAAACAAGAACGCCCCTTTTCAAACGAACCGCTTCCCAAATACCATCACCGATCAGGTAACCGCTATCAAAGACCGATATTTTGGCTTGATTCCTTGGAAGACAGGTGCCATTGATGTAAATGGAAATTTCACTGTTGCGAGGGTCCTCCTCGGCTATATGCGTGCCGCTTATCATTGTCCTAAATTAGTGAATCCCTGGAACCGATTTTCTTACAATGGCTGTAGGCTTAGCTATAGTAAAACATAGAATAGAATACCATGTTTGCATAAGTGAAACGTTTAACTTGATTAGGGACTTGAAAAGGAATTGCTTTTTCGTATCTTTAACAAAATTTATCAAATTCCTTAAATAATTAAAAATCATGTCTTTGGAAAACAAGTCTTTAGAAATCTCTGGAAAAGTCATCCAGATCCTTCCAATGGAATCCGGTGAGGGAAGGACCGGCCAGCAATGGAAAAAACAACATTTTGTAGTGGAGTTCATGGATGGAAATTACCCTAAGAAACTATGTGTTATGCTTTGGGGTGAAAAAACCGACCTGCTTAAGAAAGTTCAACCTGGAGCCGATGTTAAAGTTTCCTTTAACGTTGAATCCCGCGAATACAATGGCCGTTGGTATACAGATGTTAAAGCCTGGAGGGTTGAAAGTCTTGGCAGTGGTGCTTCCCAAGTGGACCAAGCCCCTCAAGATTATGCCACTCCTGTAGGCAGCCTGGCTCCTGCTGAGTCTGGTGCCAGCAACGATTTGCACTTCTGAGGTA
>JBMTLM010000374.1:0-2139 GCA_049431185.1 Bacteroidia bacterium
TGAAAGGCTTTTCCCGACCTTCAAAATAAACGGCATAAAGCGGGTTTAATTCATTTAATTTCAGTGGGTTTTCTACGCCACAAGATTTGAATAACTCCGTAAACTCATAACTCATGGAGAAAAAGGAAGGACCCATATCAAATGAAAAGCCATCCTTTTCAATCAGATTGAGTCGACCACCAGGTCTATGAAACTTTTCAACGATTTCGACTTCATAGCCCTTGGAAGTGAGGCGCAAAGCTGTGGCCAAAGAGCCTAGGCCGGAGCCGATGATTAAAACTTTTTTACCCATTTTTTTGAAATTGAACCTTAAGGTGTAGCTTTCTAAATGTTTTCAGGATTCATGAATGTCATGAGTTTTGGGCCACAACCAACTAATAATCAAAGTGAAAGTATTTGCTTCATTGCAAAAGTATGGATTTAACAAATCCTCAATCGGTTATGTTTTGATGCGGTGCTCCCAACATATGTTGAAATGTTCTGCCGGATCCGAAGTTCCTTCGGTCGGTGCAGCAACAAAAAAATGTAAATTTGCGCGCGTCGAAACATATCTGATTAACAGAATGTTTGTGTGACAGATGTAGTTATGGTTATTCTAAGCGTACCAGCCGATTACTTACCGATAGCAATCATGTTTGTGGTGGCCATCGGCTTCGTGCTCACCACCATCTTCGCTACCCACTTGTTGGGACCTAAGCGTAAGTCGGATGTTAAATTGGAAACCTTTGAGTGTGGTATTGAACCCCAAGGTAATTCCCGAATTCCTTTTTCCATCAAATACTTGTTGGTTGCCATTCTGTTCGTGTTGTTTGATGTGGAGGTGATCTTCATGTATCCATGGGCGGTGAATTTCCTCAAACTGGGTTTGTTCGGTTTCTTGGAAATGATTGTGTTCATATGTTTATTCATGCTGGGCTTCTTCTACATCATTAAGAAAGGCGCTTTGAAGTGGGAATGAGTTATTCAATAAAGTTTAATCGAATCAATACAGTCAGATAAATGGTAGATGTGGTTAAGGCACCGGAGGGTTTTGAAGGTCCTGGCTTTTTTGCAACCAGCCTCGATAAGATGGTAGGGATGGCCCGCAAGAACTCCTTGTGGCCACTGCCGTTTGCTACTTCATGTTGCGGTATTGAGTTCATGGCCACCATGGGAGCCCACTACGACTTCGCCCGTTTTGGTTCGGAGCGCCTCAGTTTTTCCCCTCGTCAAGCCGATCTGCTGATGGTGATGGGAACCATCTCCAAGAAAATGGGTCCGGTATTGCGTCAGGTGTATGAGCAGATGGCCGAACCACGTTGGGTGCTCTCGGTCGGTGCATGCGCGTCCAGCGGTGGGATATTTGACACTTATAGCGTGCTTCAAGGCATCGACCGCATCATTCCTGTAGATGTCTACGTGCCCGGTTGTCCGCCCCGCCCCGAGCAAATCCTCGATGGCGTTCTTAAAATACAAGAGCTCGTTCAAAATGAATCGCTGCGTCGCCGTGATTCGGAAGAATATAAGGCCCTGTTAAACTCTTACGGAATCAAATAACATGGCCGAGGATACGAATCAGATGATATTGGATTTGGTGCAGGCGCGTTTCCCCACTCAGGTGAAAGAGCATGATACGCCTTACGGCTTTCTTTCACTCGTGATTGATTACGACTCCATCATCGACATCATCACCTTCTTGCGCGATGAGCCATCATTGCGTTTTTCGTTCCTCACTACCTGCTGTGGTTTACATTTCCCGGATGCTAAGGAGAAGTTCGGTATGATGTACCAACTCCATAGTTTGGAAAACAACTACCGTATCCGTCTTAAAGCTTTCACCCAATACGATCCGCCTGTATTCCCTTCCCTGACTCCGCTGTTTCGCTCAGCCAACTGGATGGAGCGTGAGGCATACGACTTCTTCGGCTTCAAGTTTACCGGTCACCCTGATCTGCGACGCATCCTGAACATGGACTCGCTCGAAGGTTGGCCCTTGCGTAAAGAGTATCCGCTGGAGGACCCCTTCAGAAGAGATAAAGACGATAAGATGTTTGGAAGATGAAATGATTGACGATTGACGATTGACGACATACGATTGACCGCCTACCGCCACTGCCTACCGCCACCGCCCCAAAACCACCACCTCTCTTGACCGAGAAG
>JBMTLM010000375.1:0-2136 GCA_049431185.1 Bacteroidia bacterium
ACCAATATCAGCGCCATGCCGATGTGGGTCACGGAACCACCGGTGTGGTCGAATTTGCCTTTGAGGATACGCAAAGCATAATGTAGGTTGGCAAATAAGGCAAACATGCCGGCAAACAGCAGCAGGATATATTGGATGCGGTCGAATTGAATGAACCATACAGCAACGGCACTCACCACCACCGATAACAAACCGGGAATGGCGATTTTTTTCCAAAAGTCACCGGCATTCGTGCTTTTGTATTTCAGGAATTGGGCAAAGCCGATGAGGATGCAAATGATGATGGCGAACGGGATCTGCCATGAATTATAATGGTCGATCACATCGGCGGGCGGAGCCATGTTGGTTCCAAACACTTTGTTGATGACCGGAATGGACGTGGTGAAGGTGATTTGCAATCCGGCGATGAACATTACAAGCATGCCGATGAACATCCAGAATTCGCGGGAGTAGATGTGGTCATCCTTGTCGGCACTTACAAAGGCTTGTCGGTTGCGGAACCAAAGCCACAAGGCCATCACCACAAAAAATGCCATGTACACCACGAGCTGACCGGTCATACCCAAGTCGGTGAATGAGTGCACAGAGGTATCGCCCAAAATGCCACTTCTGGTGAGGAAGGTGGAGTAGAGGATGAGTATGAAGGTCAATACCGTGAGCAAAAAGCTGCTGAGCAAGGTGGTGCCGTTTTTCTTGTGAATGACCATCACGTGGGCGGCACCCACAAACGTCATCCAGGGAACCAAGGAGGCATTTTCTACCGGATCCCATGCCCAGAAACCTCCGAAGGAGAGTGCTTCGTAAGCCCATGCGCCACCCATCAGGATGCCTGTTCCCAATGCCATCACACCGAAGAACGACCATGGGGTGGCTTGTGCGGTCCATTCACGGTATCTCTTGGTCATCATGCCACCCATGGCAAACGCAAATGGAATGAGTGTGGAGGCGAAGCCGAGGAATAGCACAGGTGGATGAATGACCATCCAATAGTTTTGCAGCAGCGGATTGAGGCCGCGGCCATCTTCAATCCGTTGGAGGTAGTCAGGGAACTGCACGAATGGCAAACTGGCCATGTCGGGATGCTCACGCAGCAAAGTGAACGGGTTGGTTCCGATTTTGTGTCCGAAAACGAATACACCCAATACCATCGACATCAAAAACATTTGCACGAGGCACACGGTCACCATCACAGGTCCTTCCCACGTGCCACCTTTTCTCAGGATGATCAACCCCAAAACCACGTGCCAGAAGGTCCAGAGCAGGAAACTTCCCTCTTGTCCCTCCCAAAAACTGGCAAAGATGTAGCGCATGGGCATTTCCGTGGAGGAATGCTGCCATACGTAGTAGTATTCAAACTTATGATTGAAAATCAGGTAATACAGCACCGCAAAAATGCCCAAAACGGATAGTCCGTGTGTAATGAAGGCATATCGGGCAATGCTTTTCCATTGCGATTCCTCTTCAGGTCTTTTGAAACTGAGATAGTAGGCTAAAGCACCAAGAAGCGCACCCACAAATGCCAGGGCTAGGAGGGTGTTTCCAATCTGACCCCAAATCAATGATTCGCCTATGTATTCAATCTCCATCGGGGTTGTTTTGTCGAGTGAATCAGGATGCCCTTACAAATGAGCCTTCGGGACCTTGATTACCGTTGTATTTGGATGGACATTTCATGAGCAGGTCCCCTTTCGCAACGCGAAATTCGCCATCCACTACTTTGCCGATAACCACTATTTGCTCTGATTTTTCAAAATCCTGCGGCTTGGTATCGTTATATAGGACCTTCATTTCCCTGCCTTCGTTGTCGACCAGGTAAAAACCAAAGACATTGGCATTCACTGCCGGGTTGTAGATGAAATCTTTTTCTCGGTTGAGTTTGCCAACCACATGGTACATGTCGCCTTCGTTATCTACTGCGGTTGCAAAAGAGGCGTACGTGCTGGAGTCGGAAATGGTGCTTACGATTACACCCAGTAAAACGGCAATAACGACAATGGCGATGATATGGGTTTTCTTCATGGCTGTTTGTTGGTAGCGTCTTCAGAATCTTTTTCCATTTTTCGGATTCGCAGGTCCATATATACCATATAGCCGATTATGCCGGCCATAACCACGGATGCGACAGCCACCACCACG
>JBMTLM010000376.1:0-2136 GCA_049431185.1 Bacteroidia bacterium
AAAAATGGAAATCCGTAAGCGATGTTCAGTGTGAGGTTTTTGTAGGTGGCACCAACGCCCATGTTCAGAGATGTATTCGGACGATAATCCAGTTTGAAATCGCTTTCTTGGTCGCCAATTATCAAACTTGTGTACTTGCGGCTGAAATAAAACCTGCCGGTGATTTGATCGGAATAGGCTTTGAAGTAAGTGGTGTCCGAAACCTTTTGGGTGCTATCCTTTCCCTTTAGCTCCGTATTTACAGCTGCACGATCGTACCCAGCGGGCAATGATTTCCTTTCCGAACTTTCATTATGGTGGAACACACTTAAGCTATCAGTTACCTTTTTTGAAACTGCCTGTGCTGGATAGTGCATGCAACAAATCACCAACAGCATCCATACGGATTTTAACCGGAATTTCATCCGTTGGTAAGTGTTCCGGTACACTGGTGTGCCAGGTTGTGAAGGCACATGCTTCTTGAAAAGCGGTTCATGCACATCCCAGTGTCGAACAGTCTCCAACTCCAAGTCAAAAATGGAAGCTTACTTTCATCAAGCCCGCGTTGATGGCATACAAGACAAAGCCTGTTCCGGCAACAATGCCTCCCACCAACAGCTTCAGCATGTCGGAGTTGAATTTCCTGAAATAAATATCATCCATCATCTGGTCGATGTTGGTCAGGATTTGCTCCAATCTGCTAGCAGCGGTTTCGCCTTTCACGATGTAGTCGAATGCGCCGTTTTTGATACATTCCGCCGCAATGGATAATTTATCCTGTCCGCTTAACATCACCACTTGTGCCAATGGCAGCTCTGATTTTATTTTCTTCAGGATTTCGATACCGTTGGCAGCGCCTGCGTTTTCTCCATCAAGATGGAAATCCAGAAATACCACCTCCGGTTTCAAGCTGATTTGCTCCAATGCCGCCTCTCCGTTCGAAAAGAGATGTACTTCAATCGAAAATCTGTCTTTGATGAAATCGGCAAGCATCTCCAACTGCATCGGATCATCGTCAATAAGGAATACCACACGGGTCCGCTTGGTGGAAACTGGTAATTGGTGGGCATGCATGTGAATCATCGCTTTCTTTTTTTGTAAAAATATCAAAAAGTTGGTTTGTATTGGAATTACTTCGCTTGCAAAATCAGGTTCAAGACTTAAAATCCAATGGCCAAAGGTGGTAACAAGCCGTATCAAACTAATACGAGACGACCGGCACTGATTTTTCATCGACTAATCATGCTGTTTCACACTGATCTAATTCGCACTAAACTTGGATTTTATCAGCAAATGAATGGTAATTTAGCGGATGTGTTAAAATGCAAAGGCCGTTGACCAGGTATCCGTTTTTATGTTGCTGTTTGATCCTCCTAATTGCTTGTGGAAAAAGCAGGGAGGGGGACTCGGTTGATGCCTCTATATCAAACGATACGGTTTCCAAGATTCCAGTTACTTTTCTAGCCAATCTGCCCGATTCAGCGAAACCTAAGGTGGTTTTGCTCGAAAACGGGCCGAAGCCGGTAACGGTTCAAGTACCCAATAGCAAAGGTAAATTCCTGGATGAAATTACAACTGACGGCAAATCAAAACGCGTTCAGTTGGAGCCACCCGTTGAGGTAGCACCACCCATGCTGCGGGATGCCGCAGGAAAATTGATAGTGGATAGTATAGGCAATCCATTCATCCTCGGAGAGGGTGGACTTTCCGGTTTTACCGCTTATAGCACCGACAACGGTTTGCCCATGGATGCGGTAGCTTCATCTTGTACCGATCAATTCGGCAACATTTGGTTCGGTACATTTGGCGGTGGTGTGAGCAGGTTCGACGGAAAATCATTTACCAATTACACCACTGCTCACGGACTTGCAAACGACAATGTGCGGAGCATATTGCTAGACAAGTCGAACAATCTGTGGTTTGGAACCGATGGCGGAGGTGTGAGCCGCTACGATGGCATTTCATTCATCACCTTCTCAACGGCCAATGGCTTGGCAAACGACAATGTGCGATGTATGGCATCCGATAGCTCCGGCAACCTCTGGTTCGGTACCTATGGTGGAGGTGTAAGTCGTTATGACGGGAAATCATTTGCCACCTTTTCAACGGCCAATGGACTCGCCAATGACTTTTTAACCTGTATCGTAACCGACCGTA
>JBMTLM010000377.1:0-2123 GCA_049431185.1 Bacteroidia bacterium
ACATCATACTTGGGGGCCAAAACATCCACCACCTTGCCCTTACCCTCATCTCCCCATTGCAGGCCTAAAAGAACATCAGCTTTCATCTTCGATTGATTCTTTCAATGTTCAGCTAGCCACTTTGCTGATAGCTTCTTCAGCTTCGGCTAATGAGTTATAAACTGAAAAAACGCTGTTTAACTTGGTCACAGACAACAATGAGCTAATGTTGGACGACACATTGCACAAAACCGTTTCACCACCCGCTTTACGGGATTTGGTAAGGACCATCAGCATCACATTCAAGCCGGTGCTGTTCATGTATTTGAAATCGGCGAGGTCAATGATGAAGCGGGTAATATCCTTGGACACCAGATCGGCAAAGCGATCAAGTGTTTCATTGGCCTGATTTCGCTCTATCAGGTTTCCTTTAAAAGTAAGGACAGCGTGGCCGCCCTGGGTGTTGAAGTCACACGAAAATTCCATTTTAGTTTTCTTTAGTTGATTGAAGCTTGTTGTTTTTCTTTTTTCTGTATTCCATATGATCGCATCTACCGGTTTCAGCCAATTTGTTACACTTGCCGAACAGGTTGAGTGAATGATTTGTTACCCTGAAATCCAATATCTCCCCCATCATTGATTGTATTTGTTGTATCCGAGGATCACAAAATTCCAATACATGTTCACAATCATTACAAATGAGGTGATCGTGTTGTTTGTAGGCGTAAGACTTTTCGAACATAGCCATGTTCTTCCCGAATTGATGTCGGGTGATCAGGTCACAGGCCAACAGGTGATCAATGGTGTTATAAATGGTGGCCCTGCTAACCCTGTATTTTTTGTTTTTCATGTGAATGTAGAGCGACTCCACATCGAAATGATCGTTCAGTTTATAAATTTCAGTAAGTATGGCGAATCGTTCGGGAGTTTTACGAAGTCCTTTAGACTCCAAAAAATCCGTAAAAACGCGGGTTACTGCAGCTATGGGTTGGTCCATGAATTAAAGAAACGCCAAGTTACGATTTCTAGTCTATGCGTGAAACACTCAGGATGCCGTTCACTTGCCGCAATTTTGCCATCAGTCGCGTAAGATGCTCAGTGTCACGAACAAACAACATTATCGTGCCCTTAAACAAACCTTCGTTAGAGTCGATACTGATGGAACGCATATTCACTTTCAGTTCATTCGAAATGACACGGGTGATGTTGTTAACGACACCTACTTCATCGACACCATTGATCATGATACCCGCTAAAAAGGCAATATCCTGCTTCTCCGTCCATCTCGCCTTGACGATGCGATAGCCATGTTTTGACATCAGGTTGATGGCATTTGGACAATTGGTTCGATGAATCTTAATGCCTTCATCCACGGTGATGAACCCGAAAACATCATCACCGGAAATGGGATTGCAGCATGGAGCCAACTGATAGTCGATACGACCCAAATCCTCTCCAATCACCAAGGAATCGGCGCTTCCGCGCACGTTACGAACCATTTCCTCGAAGGATGGTGTTTCATTTTTGATGAGTGGCCGGGGAATTGGCTTGCCGTCATCACCAAAAAAATCAGTCAACGAAGCCAGGTCAATCACATCAGTGGCGATGCGGAAATAAAATTCCGTGGGTGTGGCTACTTTGTAATACAAAAGCAGGTCGTTGATGGTAAAGGATGACGCATCCACTTTTAGGTTTCGGATTTTACGTTCAAATCGTTCCTTACCGTCTTCGGCCAGTAAACGTTTGTGTTCGCGTAAAACCGATTTGATTTTAGACTTTGCTTTAGCGGTCACTACCATCGAAAGCCACTCCTCTTTTGGATGTTGTTTGGTAGATGTCAAAATTTCAACCTGGTCACCACTGTTGAGTTTATGGCTGATGGGTACCAACTTATGATTGATCTTTGCACCAATACATCGGCTTCCTACGTCGGTATGGATATCGAAGGCAAAATCCAAGGCTGTACTGCCCACTGGCATGGTTTTCAACTCGCCCTTGGGAGTGAAAATGAAAATCTCATCGGCAAACAAATTGAGTTTGAAGTCATCGATGAAATCTATGGCACTGGTTTCAGGATGCTCGAGCAATTCCCGTATTTTACCGAGCCATTCATCCAATGCGTTTTCGGCATCAGAGTCTTTATA
>JBMTLM010000378.1:0-2120 GCA_049431185.1 Bacteroidia bacterium
CGGACATGCCTTGCCCTGGCTCGTTCCATTCCACACGTCGTTTTGCTGATTGGATGAGTAAACAGAGAAACCCCAACGATCAAAAACCATCATGCTCAAATCGGAAAATCCAAATCCTTGAGCCGTAAAGATTTCATTGATTCCATCTCCGTTAGGTGAAAACACATTGGGTATCCAAATGGCATATTCTTGCGTATACTCAAGAAGTTTCCAAGTGGTATCCCGGCATCCGTCAGGGCTTTCAACAATCAAGGTTACGGTGTAAATGGCTGGATATTGATACGTATGGACCGGATTAGGCTCCGTAGACTGGGTTGAGTCACCAAAATCCCACCACCACTGGTTTGCATTTGTACTGCGATCAAAAAAATCAACTTCTGGTATGTATACATTGGGCCTAACCGGCAGAAATGTGAAATCCGCGACAGGTAATGGGAACACGGTAATATACCCAACTGACATGGTATCGTCCTTACACCCCAGGCTTGTGGTCACTTGCAATGAAACATTGTAATTGCCCGGCGTGTAATATGTCTGAGAGGGCGATTGTTGGTTACTGACATTTACATTGCCAAAATCCCAAAGCCACGTGGTAATTAAGCCGTCAAGGGCAGAGGATTGATCGATAAATGTGACTTCAAAATCCTCACAACCTGCCGTATCAGATGAGATAAAGGTTGCTTGAGGGTTATACCATACACGTACCGTTTTTACAAGGGAGTCTACGCAACCGTAATTACTGGTTGCTATCAATGTGACAGGGAAAACGCCCGCCTGTGGAAATACATATGCCGGAGCGTATTGGTTGGATGAGCCTACCCCTCCAAAGTTCCACGCCCAAGCGGAAATGCTTCCGGAAGCGATGGAGGTTTGATTCAAAAATGTAGTGCCGCTGCCTTGACAAACGGTGTCCGCAATAAATGCCACATTGGGTGCGGGATGTATGATCAAATTGAAGGTTGAAGTGTCATTGCAACCATGGATGGTTTCAACGATTTGGGTCACCTGATACGATCCTGGCACGGAATACACATGCGACGGATTTTGTTCATTATGCAGCCATGGTGTATTATCACCGAAATTCCAACTCCAATCAACGATGGTACCGCCATTTCCAGTACTTAAGTCCGTAAAGTACGCCGTATCTCCAACGCAAACAGGCTGGGAGGAAAATTGGGATGTGGGCTTGGGATAAACGGTAACGGGAACCGTGTCGGAATTGATACAGCCAAAGTTGGAAGTAGCAGTTAAAATCACATTATAAGTGCCCGTGGCACCGTAGTAATGAGACGTGTTGAAATTGACCAGGTCTGTATAGCCATCCCCAAAACTCCATTGGAAACTTGACAAGCTGCCGGAGGATATGGTGCTAAGGTTGGTGAACCGTGTGGTATCGTTCACACAGTTGTCGGTGGTGGTGAATGAAACGGATGGGAGCGGCGTAACCAGGATGTTGACTACAAAAGTATCTGTGCTTGCTCCGCAATTCGAATATAGGTAGATGGGGTAAAGACCTGGCTGGGCAAATGTATAAGAGATGGTATCTGTGGCTCCATCAAAAGTGGCTCCGCCTATGAGCCATTCTTGGAAACAGGTAAGTCCGATGGAGGTGGTGTTGTAGAAGTATACGGTTTCATTGACACAAACAATCGTATCGCTTGGTTGGAAGGTAGGTACTGTTACACACGCTAAGCATACGTAGTCATCAACAGGCGTATAATTGGTTACAGTGGAAGTTAGAGCCGCGGATGAAACTGACAATGCAGAGGCGACACCGCTATTGGTCGGTGAAATGATAATCGGAGAAACTGTAATGGGAGGTGTATGTACCTGACAACTTACCAAACCCATAGAGTCTGTGCGAATAAAAAGCGGATCCATATCCCCACTGCTGGATGAACCGAAAAAGGCGGATGACGAG
This sequence comes from Bacteroidia bacterium, assembly GCA_049431185.1. Classification (GTDB taxonomy): domain Bacteria; phylum Bacteroidota; class Bacteroidia; order AKYH767-A; family OLB10; genus JALRAP01. The sequence goes on from JBMTLM010000378.1 coordinate 1,922, forward strand.
TATGCGCTGATCAGAAAGCTGCCATCGTCATTGTGGCGAAGTCCTATTCCCTTGTCTCTATTATTTGCTCCGTAGGTCCGGGCCCAAATCTTGTTTCCGGTATCATCCAGGTTCACAAGCAATACATCCCGTTCATTCATGGGACAGACGAGTTTCTGCTGGATAATATCAAATCCTATCACTATGAAGTGATGGATGA
>JBMTLM010000379.1:0-2118 GCA_049431185.1 Bacteroidia bacterium
ACTTTCTAGTGCCAAACAAGATTACAGCCAATCCCCTGATCCAGACAACCTGTCAACTACCGGCGAAGATGTTAAATGGGGGTTCAACTCAACCAATGTTGCCCTTGTTTTTGGATTTGGAGCTGATATTGACGTTTCTGAAAATGTTTTCATCACTACGGGTTTGAGACTAGGATATGGATTTTCCGATGTCACCAAAGAATTTAAATCAGCTGCCGACTATATTGATGAAATCCCTGATAATGGTGTCTCTAGTTTAAGCACTTTTTCAGCTCACATAGATGATGACGGAGATTTTAACTACGAACCCACCAACCGCGCTTTCGCAGGTTTGCATTTAGGTGTATCTTACAAGTTCAGCAAGTAAGGAAAACCGGTATAAAAAACGAAGCCCTTCCATTTGGAAGGGCTTTTTTATTGTCTTATAAATCGAGTGTATTACTTCGAGAGTACTTTAGCCATGGTTTGACCAATCACCGCAGGTGAATCCACCACAGTGATGCCGCACTCAGCCATGATTTTCATTTTGGCTGCGGCTGAATCATCCGCACCGCCGATGATGGCACCAGCGTGACCCATACGGCGACCGGGAGGGGCTGTTTGACCGGCAATGAATCCAACCACGGGCTTGCGGTTGTTGTCCTTGATCCATCGGGCGGCTTCAGCCTCTAGGGATCCACCGATCTCACCAATCATGATGATACCGTCTGTATCAGGGTCATTCATAAACAACTGAACAGCCTCCAAGGTAGTGGTACCAATAATGGGGTCGCCACCGATACCGATTGCGGTAGATATACCCATGCCGGCTTTCACCACCTGATCGGCGGCTTCATACGTAAGGGTTCCTGATTTGGAAACAATACCCACCCTACCCTGCTTGAAAACAAAGCCGGGCATGATGCCCACTTTCGCTTCTCCTGGAGTAATCACACCTGGACAATTTGGACCCACCAAACGGGTATTGCGGCCCTTGAGGTACTCCTTCACGGTGATCATATCCTTGGTTGGAATGCCTTCAGTGATACATACCACCAAACCGATACCTGCCTCAGCCGCTTCCATAATGGCGTCGGCAGCAAATGCAGGAGGCACAAAAATGATGGAAACATTAGCACCCGCCTGCTTAACCGCATCAGCTACCGTATTGAAAACTGGCCTATCCAAGTGGGTGGTGCCTCCCTTACCAGGGGTAACACCTCCAATTACGTTGGTGCCGTACTCAATCATTTGCGAGGCATGGAATGTTCCCTCGTTTCCAGTGAAACCTTGAACTACGATGCGGGAGTCTTTATTAACTAAAACAGACATAAGAGATTGATGATTTACGATTTACGAAATACGATTGAAGATTAACGACTGTTGATTGATGATTAACAAATGGACTTAAGTGAGTAAAGTCTATAATGTTAACATTTAAAATAACTGCGCAAAAGTACAAATTCGGAGGCATTGTGGATATAGAGGGTTAAATTTGCGGCTATGGAATCGCCTTTAACCAGATCTGAGCTCACCATTGCAGCCATAGCCACTCCTCCTGGAGTTGGAGCGATTGCTGTAATCCGGCTGTCGGGCAAGGATGCGTTTAGCATCGGGGATATGGTTTTTAGGTCATCCAAGGGCAATTCCCTTGCGGGGATGGAGAGCCACAAGGCCGCTTTCGGAACCATACAAGACCAAGGAGAAGTTGTAGACGAGGTTCTGGCCCTGGTTTTGAAAAACCCAAGGTCATTTACAGGTGAAGACACCGTAGAATTTTCTTGCCATGGATCTACCTACATACAACAGCGCATATTAGACTTACTGATCAAAAACGGAGCACGGAGCGCAGAACCAGGTGAGTTTACCTTGCGGGCCTTCTTGAATGGCAAGATGGAATTGACCGAGGCCGAAGCCGTGGCTGATGTGATTGCGGCCGACTCGGCCGGCGCTCACCGATTAGCAATCCAGCAGTTGCGAGGCGGATTTGCATCAGAGATCCGAAACCTCCGCGAAAAGCTTATTGAATTTGCATCGCTGTTAGAGCTTGAGCTCGATTTCTCTGAAGAAGATGTGGAATTTGCCGATCGCACCAGATTAATCCATTTGATTGATGAAACCATGCACCGTATGAATTCG
>JBMTLM010000380.1:0-2113 GCA_049431185.1 Bacteroidia bacterium
CAAGAATCCGCAAATCCACTGGAGGCGGCATAACCTGACGAATCCGAATAACCACTGGCATTGGCATAATCCGAAGAATCAGCGTAGCCACTGGCATTGGAATAATTGGACGAATCAGCAAGCCCCGAAAAGAATGCATATGGTACACTCCACAGTTTTTCATAGGAGGCTATGGTGGTGTTGTATGCGGTGAGATATATACTGACTCTCAAATAAGGATCACCCAAGCTCCAATCTATTTGATTAAACGCCTGAGGACTTGCAGCTGTTGGCAGTCCGGTACCGATAACACTGGTTAATAGTCCGTATTGGTCAGTGGAATCCAAATGCGTTTCCTGATAAACCACCGGTCCGTTAAAGCCTTCTTCAATGGTGAAAGTGACTTGAACCTCTTTTGAGTTAGCCGGTATTTGGCCAGAGCTGTTTACCCCTACTTGTTGGTTGCCGTAAGGAACATAAACCATGGCTTGGTAGTTTATTCCTTGTGGAGGCGCCTGCCCTAACAGTGTTAACGGAAAGATTAAAAAACAGAAGATTAAAACACGTGGTCTCATGGCTGTTTGGGGGTTTCTGATAAGTTGAATGAAAGACCTATGGAAGCTAAATGACCCATGATGTGGGTGGTTTCACCTTGGTTTGAGTTTTCAATTTGGGTTAAACCATATCGAAACCTGTATTCAAGAGTGAAAAACATCGATTCTGTTATCATGAACCTGCCTGCTGCCAGCAATGATAAATTGAGGTCGTTCGGTTTTAGGGCCTTTTCCTTCAAAAGGTCGTACTGCTCTCGACCTACCGATTGCGTACCCTTCAAAAGATGGTCATAACCTGCGGCCACACCAGAGGAGAACGAATACCTATTACGGTCAACGATTTCATATGCGTATGAGACGGCCAATCCAACATAACTCAATCTGTACTCCATGGGCTCTCCTAAAATTTTTGAATCGGCACCAGCCTCGATAAAATAAACATCAGGGCTGATCAAATGCCGAGAACCAACTTGCTTTACATAACCCAAAGAATAGAACAACCCCTTCCTATAAGTCAGGTTGGTATCGGTGTTGCCGCTTGCATCTTCATATTTGAAGATTGAAAAATTTCGACCGGCACCTATTTCGAAGCGTTGTGCAAAACCATCCGAGAACGAAAAGATAATAAACAAAAACAACAGTTTTTTCATGGCTTACTCTGTTATGAGGATTTTGAATGTGCTTACCGACTGTTCATGATGAATCATCAGAAAACATAGTCCTGATTGGTTAGGGTTCAATTCCACTTTGATGATTTCGTCGCCTAATCCCGACCCGGAATAGCATAACCGTCCAAGTTGATCGGAGATTTCAAATAAATATTCCTGCTGACCCATATTCAATAATTGAAAAGAAAAAACACCATTGTTGGGGTTGGGGTATAATAGGACCTCAAGCGTTACCTGTGCGTTTTTAACGATGTAATAGGGCTGATTGAACCCTTGCCGAATCGCTGACCCATCTGCAAACTCCTTGAATTGAATAGCTGATGGTTGGCCAACTGAGTGTTGAACAAAAAACAAATCTCCATTTGTCGACCCACCAAATGCACCTATGGTAGACCTGACCAAGGATTGGCTATTGCAAACCATCGATTGCAGCAACACTAGAATGATTGCATAAATCCATTTTGCCATTACTTCCGCCTGCCCGGTTATTATTGACCAAATTAAAAGGACCGGTCCACCTGTTTTGGATATCATCCTAGGAACTTATCAACATTTCCATGCTGAAGCCATCTGCCGAATGCAATCTTCCTCAGAAATTTGAAAATTACCGAATGGCATTTTGACGGACTTAGACGTCAACATACTGCCTACTTCTTTGAAAAACCTTCTGTAATTCAAAAAAATCAATTCGATTTGACCACCAGGAATGATGCAAGTGAATCGTTTGAGGTCGATTGTATACGTACAAAATAGACTCCAGGGCTCCACTCACCTGTTTGTATGGCTTCGGAAAAGTCGAAATTTAACTCATGAAATACCAGCATGCCATGCAGGTTGTAAACAAAGACGTCGCTGATGTTTGCATTGCTTTTGGAATCAATTGTCAGTTGATGGTTGAATGGGTTCGGACGT
>JBMTLM010000381.1:0-2110 GCA_049431185.1 Bacteroidia bacterium
TGTCTTGGTTGTGGTAATGTATTTCGGAGGCAAGCTGGTCCTATCGGCCGATGAATCACTCTCGGCTTCGATGTTCATCACCTTCATCGCGGTATTCTCTCAAATCATACCCCCCTCCAAAGCCTTCACCAACGCCTTTTACAACATTCAGAAAGGAATTGCCTCGGCCGAACGCATTAACACGGTTTTGGATGCTGAAAATGACATCATCGATCGGGAGGATGCAGTCGAAATCGGTAGCTTAAAAAGCCAGATTGAATACAAGGGCGTGTCATTCACCTACAAGGGTGATCGCAATGAGAAGGTGCTGAACGATATCCATCTCGTAATACAGAAAGGCAAAACGGTGGCCTTGGTGGGCCAGTCGGGTTCCGGCAAAACCACCCTTGCCGACATGCTGCCTCGTTTTTATGATCCTGTTGAAGGTAAAATCACCATCGATGGTCTCAATATCAAGGATGCCAAACTCAGTTCTTTGCGTTCAATGATCGGGGTCGTCTCTCAGGAATCCATATTGTTCAACGATTCCATCGCCAACAACATTGCCTTTGGAGCCAAAAACGTAACTCAGGATCAAATCGTGGAAGCGGCAAAAATTGCCAATGCCCATGATTTCATCACACTGATGCCCGACGGTTATGCCACCAATATTGGCGATAGGGGAGGAAAGTTATCAGGCGGACAGCGTCAAAGGATCAGTATCGCCCGTGCCGTTTTGAAAAATCCACCGATTTTGATTTTGGATGAGGCTACTTCAGCACTGGATACAGAATCAGAGCGACTGGTTCAGGAGGCGTTGACCAAGTTGATGGCCAATCGTACCACTTTGGTGATTGCGCATCGGCTCTCCACCATCCAACATGCCGATGAAATCATCGTTTTGAACAAGGGAGTGATTGAGGAGCGTGGTACTCACGACCAATTATTGGAGCAGCGCGGATTGTACCGACGCTTGTATGATTTGCAATCTTTTGCCTAGCACCAGTTGTTGAAAACTGCAACGGGATCAGCTTAGCCGGAATTCGCTTTTTGGGTTGGTTTGGTTATTTTCGTTGCGGTTTATGAAAATCGCGATCGTTGGCACCAGGGGCATCCCTAATAATTATGGCGGGTTTGAGCAATGCGCCGAATACCTATCCGTCATTCTGGCTTCCCGTGGGCACGATGTAACCGTATACAACACCCACTATCATCCGTATGCCGAGCCTTTTTTTCGCGGTGTAAAAATCAAGCAGATCTGGAATCCAGAGTTTACCATCGGCACCGCGGGTAATTTCATTTATGATTTCCTGAGCATGCGTCATGCCTTGAAACAGCAGGTGGATATTCTCCTTGTGCTAGGATATACCACCGCCTCTGTTTTCTTTCCCATCATGAGTTTCGGCAAGAGCATATTGGTTACGAACATGGATGGATTGGAATGGAAACGTGACAAATGGAGTGAAACGGTTAAAAAACTGGCCCTCTGGTTTGAGAAGCTCGGCGCCCGATATTCCCATCATATGGTTTCCGATAATGCAAAAATCAGGGAATACCTTTTGCAAACATATGCCAAGGATTCAACCTTTATTCCTTACGGATGTGAACCGTTTTTGAAGCCAGACGCCACCGTGCTGAAAGGTTACGGAGTCGAACCTGGTCGCTACGGTATTTTGATTGCACGGATGGAGGCTGAAAACAACATTTTGATGGTGTTGGAAGGTTATGCCCAGTCAAATAGCACGGAGCCCCTGCTGGTGGTGGGTAATATGGTTACCCCGTATGCAACCATGCTTGCAGAACGGTTCGGTTCCGATCAAAGAATTCGATTTACCGGAGGTATTTACAACCAAGACGACTTGAACAATCTCCGGTACCATGCAAAATATTATTTTCATGGCCATTCCGTGGGAGGCACCAACCCATCCTTGTTGGAGGCCATGGCATCAAGTGTGTTCATCATTGCCCACGGCAATGAGTTCAACCGAGCGGTATTGGGCGATGATGCCATGTTTTTTGAAGCATCCCATCAAGTAACGGGAATTGTCGAACGATTCGACAGGGATGCAAGTGTGGAGGGGGCCATTCACGCCAATATGGGCAAGGTGAAGGAACTTTACAATTGGACCCG
>JBMTLM010000382.1:0-2104 GCA_049431185.1 Bacteroidia bacterium
GAATACAAAAAGCCTTTGAACCTGATCAGTGGTATAGGCGTGGGTGCAGGTGCCAGTCTACTCGGCTTTTATGGAATTCCATTTCCGGTGGTGTATTCCACCTTGTTGGGCAGAGTATCTCCAAAATTACCCAAGTCGCATCGCGATGCAGTACATTCCGAGGCTTTCGTATCTGGTTATGAGAAAAAAGCGCGCACCCTCAAAATCAACAAGTCTTTGTTGGGAGGTGGCATCGGCTTTGCCATTGGAATTACCGCCCTCATTCTTATTGCTGATTAACATTGACGCTTTCATACCTCAGCCATCGGGTGGTTATCGCCTCGGCGGCGCTCTTTCTTTTCATTGAAAACGCCATATTGTTGCAATTGCCCGTTGATTATTTGATGGCAATTTTCGCTTTTGGAATTACATTGACAGCCTATCTGGTTCCGCAGGAATTCAAATGGCAACCAGTTGCGTTATTACCGTTATCCCTTTTTATTGGATCATTATTGGCAACTTGTTGGCTGTTGAGTTATTTGGATCCGCTTCAATTTTGGCCGATTTTGATGGCAGCCACATGCCTGTTGGTGGCTTATCGTTTCAAAGTCTTCAATGGCTACTCCCTCAGAAACCACCCGGCTACCAAGGGAACCACCATTGCATTTTGCTGGACCATGACAACCGTTGGCATGTTGTTTTCACTCCATCGTGGGACAACTTACGACCTCAACTTGTATATGCTGACATCTGCCATCAATTTTTCACTTGTACTGACCCTCTCCTGGCTCTGTGATGTGGCCGACCGGCATCATGATACCCAACATGGATTAAGAAGCATTGCTACCGCTCTTGGTAGCAAAAAAACCATGATTGCGTCTGCAATTTGCGCTACGAGTGCCATGTTGGTGGTTGTCTTGTTTGGCCATGAACATCACCAATTCATGCTATCGGCCTCCATCGCCGTGTTGGTGGTGTTGGTCTCCATGTTGGCCGTAAACCGTTTTCCTGCCACCCCGGCCAAGTGGATGGTGGACGCATTACTCCTTTGTAAGCCCATGTTGGTGATTTGGCTGTTGGGTTGAGCCTCATCATTGTATCCTTGCTGATAATTCACTTTTTTTGCGCCCAATGGAAAAATTCGAAAACTCCGCCGCATTCGCCGCCACTCTTGATGCCTCCGATCCCTTGGCAAGCATGAGAGATTCTTTCCATTTTCCCTCGGTAGGTCGCGATCAATCCGTTTATTTCTGTGGTAATTCACTCGGACTGCAGCCCAAGCAGGCCGCAACCTACATAGGGCAGGAGCTGGAAGATTGGTCGAAATTGGGGGTTGAAGGACACCTCCATGCTCGCAAACCTTGGTTCCCCTACCATGAGTTCTTGCGTGAATCAACCGCCCGCCTCGTGGGAGCATTGCCACATGAAGTGGTGGTGATGAATTCCCTGACCACGAATTTGCATCTGTTGATGGTTTCCTTTTATCGTCCCACCGGTAAAAGGTTCAAGATCATTTTTGAAAACGGTCCATTCTCTTCTGACCGCTATGTGTTCGAATCCCAAGCGAGATTTCACGGATTCGATCCACAAAAGGCTTTGGTGGAACTCCAATTGCGTGAGGGCGAAGACACCCATCGCAATGAAGATGTGATTGAAGCCATTCGCCAATGCGGAGATGAATTGGCGCTCGTGCTGATTGGTGGCGTCAATTATTACTCCGGGCAACTCTTCGACATGGCAACCATCACCCGTACGGCTCATGAGGTGGGAGCCATGGTGGGCTTCGACTTGGCCCATGCCACTGGTAATGTGCCGCTTCAATTGCATGATTGGGATGTGGATTTTGCAGCTTGGTGCTCTTATAAATACCTCAACGCCGGACCAGGTGCAGTGGCAGGAGCATTTGTGCATGATCGACATGCGCAGAACGCTGAATTACCTCGATTTGCCGGATGGTGGGGCAATGATCCCGATACCCGTTTCACCATGCCCCTCGACTTCATACCTAAAAAAGGTGCCGATGGCTGGCAGCTCAGCAACGCGCCTGTTTTTTCCATGGCATCACTTCGCGCATCCATGGATCTATTTGATCAGGCGGGAATGGATCGTTTACGTGAGAAATCCA
>JBMTLM010000383.1:0-2100 GCA_049431185.1 Bacteroidia bacterium
ATATGAGTAAATATTTTTTCATATTGAACAGTTTTTATCAAAGGTAATCATAATCAAAACCATCCACTGCTCATGAAAAAGCGAACAAGATGGCCAAAAAAAGTGTATCATTACGTATATCTAAAACGTTAGGATTTACCTTGAAACAATGAAAAAATGAAAAGAATGCTCAAGAAAATCATCCTCTCCAATAAGGATTCCGATTCTCAACCAGTCGAAGGAGTCTTGAGTAAGAGAGTTGGCAATATCCAATCCATCTGGCATAACGAGCACCAGGATGATGTCGGATTGGAAAAAATTCTGCGCCTCTTCCTGGCTGCATCACAGTTCCTCTTTCCTGGAATCTACATCAAACAATTGTTTGGATACAAAGGAATCGGATATCAAGAGCTGGCAACCGAGTTGTATATCTTGATCAAAATTGCCATTCCTTTCTACTTTTTATATCATCAAACGACGCCATCCGCCTTATTGGTTGGCATGACCATTTGGCTGATGTTGGAAACCGTTCTGTACATTGCCACACTCGTTTTCGCATCCGATCTATTTGATAGGCCCAGATCCTACCGACGCTCGCTTCTGCTGGTGTTCTTGGATTATGCTCAAATCGTTTTGGCATTCGCCTTACTTTATACGACCGGACAACATTTGAACCAACCGTTTCAACATTGGTTTGACCCGATCTATTTCAGCATGGTGACTTCCGCCACTGTTGGATACGGCGACTTCCATCCAATAACACCCATTGGCAAGTTGTTGGCTACTTCACAGATCGCCATTTTTTTCATTGTCGTGGTGCTCTTGCTGAACTACTTTTCGCATCGAATAGAGCGCAAAGGTTACTTCAACACCAATCAATGAAAAATCCTCCAACCTGCTTCAGGATGGAGGATTCCATTTTCAGAGATTCTATTATTTGTAGGATGGGTTCACGTTCATGTTATAGAACATGAATGACCATAGGTCGGCTTGCTCTTCAATCGTTTTGGAAATGGGTTTTCCTGCACCATGACCGGCCTTCACATCAATTCGGATCAACAATGGGTTCTTGTTCGCTTTACGGGCGTCCTGCAATTGCGCTATATATTTGAATGAGTGAGCAGGCACTACCCGATCGTCGTGATCAGCCGTAGTAACCATCACAGCCGGGTATTCTACTCCGGAGTTGATATTATGCAATGGTGAGTATTTATAAAGGTTCGGGAAATGAGCAGTGGTGTCACTAGAACCGTATTCGACCACCCAGCCCCAGCCCACGGTAAACTTGTGGAATCGCAGCATATCCATTACCCCCACTCCGGGAAAAGCCACTTTGAACAATTCAGGACGCTGGTTGATGACTGCACCAACTAACAATCCGCCGTTGGACCTTCCTTCGAGTGCCAAACGATTGGCAGATGTGTATTTTTCTGCGATGAGGTATTCAGCGGCAGCGATACAATCATCAAACACATTTTGCTTACGATCCAACTTACCGCCGGAATGCCATTGTTCACCATATTCGCCGCCACCTCTTAAATTGGCTACCGCATAGATGCCTCCATTCTCGAGCAATATGAGCCGAGACGCACTAAAAGATGGTGTCAGGCTGATATTGAAACCACCATAGCCATAAAGCAAGGTGGGATTGTTTCCATCCGTCTTGATGCCCTTCTTGTGGGTAATGAACATAGGAACCTTGGTGCCGTCCTTGCTGGTATAAAACACTTGCTTGGTCTCATAGTCTGCCGGGTTGAATTTCACCTCTGAAGAACGGAAAACCTCCGATTTACCTGAGGCGATATCATATTTGAAAATGGTGGGCGGATACACAAACGAGGTAAAACTATAGAAGATCGTTTTGTCATCCACTTTTCCTCCAAATCCTCCAGCAGTTCCAAGAGTGGGGAATGCGATCTCCCGCTCCTGCTTGCCATCCAAAGAATACTGAAAAGTCTTGGTCGTGACATCCTTCAGGTAGCTCACAAAAAGTTTTCCACCAGCAGTTCCTGCGCCTTGTAGCAAATCCTTCTGCTCGGGAATCAGTGTGACCCAATTGGATTCTGCAGCATTCACCGGATCAATCATCACAATTTTTTGATTAGGGGCAGCCTTATCTGT
>JBMTLM010000384.1:0-2088 GCA_049431185.1 Bacteroidia bacterium
CCAAACCTACATACTTCCTCCAAGCTTCCGCCTTGCGCACCCACACCAGGCACCAAAAGGAAATGATCAGGCACCACTTTGCGCACATCGGCAAACAATTCGCCTCGCGTAGCACCTACCACATACATCATGTTACCAGCATGCCCCCAATCCTTGGATACGCGCAACACTTTTTCAAACACGCGTTCATTGCCAAGCGAATCCATCTGAAAATCCAAAGCGCCTTTGTTGGAAGTAAGGGCGAGCAACACCACCCATTTGTTTTCGAACTCCAAAAACGGCTTAACCGAGTCCTCACCCATATAGGGGGCTACCGTCACCGAATCGAAATCGTAGGTCTTGAAAAACGTTTGCGCATACATCGAGGAAGTATTGCCGATATCACCGCGCTTGGCATCAGCAATGGTAAAACAATCCTTGGGAATACAATCCAGTGTTTTTTGCAAGCTCTCCCACCCTTTCGCTCCCATGCACTCGTAGAACGCCAGATTTGGCTTGTAAGCTACTGCAAAATCCTGGGTGGCTTCAATGATGGCCTTGTTGAACTCAAACACCGGATCCTCCGCCTCTAACAGGTGCTTCGGAATCTTATTGATGTCGGTATCCAATCCAACGCATAGGAAGGATTTCTTTTTATGTATTTGCGATATGAGTTCGGAGCGCGTCAATGTGGGAAGATTTTTGTATATAAAGAGAACACGGATGAAACGGATTATATGGATTGACGCGGATTTAATTCGGTGTAATCAGTGAAAATCCGTTTGATCCGCCAAATCGGTGTTCAATCATTTTTAGCTAACACATCCACAAGGTGAATCACTTTCAAATCGATATTGTTTTTCTTAATGAATCCCTCCAAATGCATCAAGCAGCCCATGTCGGTGGAGATAACCATGTTGGCACCGGAGCTGATGATGGCGTCCACTTTCTTCTCGGCCAGCTTTACAGCGATGTCTTCAAACTTGTTGGCAAAGGTTCCACCCCATCCGCAACACATATCAGGATCTGTAAGTTCTACCAATTCCAATCCCTTCACCTTTGATAACAACACACGAGGTGATTCCTTGATGCCACACTCGCGCAACGCCGAGCAGTTATCCATATAGGCCGCCTTGCCCTCCACTGATGCACCTACATCCGATACATGCATCACGTTCACGAGGAAATCCGAGAACTCGATAAAATACTTCTGCACTTGCTTGTATTCATTATGCAAGGCGGAGTTGTGAAACATTTCAGGATAATAATTCTTCACCATGCTCACGCAAGAGGCCCCAGGTGAAACCACGTAGCGACTGTTTTGAAATTCATGCACCAACTTCGTGGCGACCTCCTTGCACTGGTCACGATAACCCGCATGGAACGCCGGCATGCCACAACAGGTCTGTTCGGCGTTATAATTCACCCCACAACCCACTTGCTCCAACACCTTCACCATATTCATGGCGGTATTGGGGAAGTATTGGTCGATGTAGCAGGGGATGAAGATGTCGACGATCATAATATTATCAGTGACAAGTTACAAGTGATTAGTGATTAGTACTATAGACCTAAAGAATATTTTCTAGCTTGCTTGTCACAATTTGACTCAAAATTAATAAGTAATTTAAACATTTTAGTATAATACCATTTTCAATAACTTGTCGCCCGTCATTTGTCATTTGTCACTTGTCACTTGTTACTTGTTACTTTTCAAATTAAACTTAAAAACAGGTACCAAAAACACCATCCCCAAGACGAAATAAACAATCAACGCCAAGATGGAGTTCCGCATGCTGCCGGTAATCTCCTCTATCATCCCATACGACAACGTTCCCAATACCATTCCGATCTTGTCGCACACATCATAAAAACTGAAATACGAAGCGTGGTCATGCGTTTCGGGTAGCATCTTGGAATACGTGGAGCGACTCAACGATTGAATACCACCCATCACCATGCCTACGGTGAACGCCAATACGTAAAAGGACTCAACACTGGTCAGTTTATACGCTGCTACGCAGATGCAAATCCAAACCACAATGGCCACCATCAACGAACGGATGTTGCCAATTCGCGACGACATCCACGAGAACAAAAACGCACCAC
>JBMTLM010000385.1:0-2075 GCA_049431185.1 Bacteroidia bacterium
GCTTTTGGCGCTCCTGGTTCCAGTTTTCGACAAAAAAGCCGATTATCTTACAAGTGTCTTGTAGCGGATACGGTGTGGTCCTGTATCGCCCAAACGCTTTTTGCGGTTCTCTTCGTACTCCGAATAGCCACCTTCAAAGTAATATACCTGTGAGTCGCCTTCAAAGGCTAGGATGTGTGTACAAATACGGTCGAGGAACCAGCGGTCGTGGGAGATGATGACGGCACAACCGGCGAAATTCTCCAACGCTTCTTCCAAAGCACGCAGGGTGTTTACATCAATATCATTGGTAGGTTCGTCCAACAACAATACGTTGGCTTCCGATTTCAAGGTCATGGCCAAATGCAAACGATTGCGCTCACCACCCGACAACACACCGCACATCTTACCTTGATCGGCACCGGAGAAGTTGAAGCGACCCACATACGCACGTGAATTCAGGGAGCGACCGCCCAACTCAATGTTTTCATGTCCGCCGGAGATGACTTCCCATACAGACTTATTATTGTCAATGGCGGCATGGGTTTGATCCACATAACCGATGGCTACCGTGGATCCGATTTTGATTTCGCCGCTGTCGGGCTGCTCCAATCCCATCATCATGCGGAACAAAGTGGTTTTACCGGCACCGTTCGGACCAATGATGCCTACGATGCCTGCCGGCGGTAGTTTGAAGCTCAGGTTCTCAAACAAAACACGGTCTCCGAAGGATTTCGAAATATTAACAGCCTCTATCACTTCGTTACCCAAACGTGGTCCGTTCGGAATCCAGATTTCGAGTTTGTCTTCTTTGGCTTTCACATCTTCATTCATCATCTTCTCATAAGCCGCCAAACGGGCCTTGCTTTTGGCATGTCGGGCCTTTGGAGCCATCCGAACCCATTCCAACTCACGTTGCAAGGTCTTCTGACGTTTGCTTTCGGATTTTTCCTCCTGAGCCAATCGCTTCGACTTTTGATCGAGCCACGATGAGTAATTACCCTGCCACGGAATACCTTCACCACGGTCGAGTTCCAAAATCCAACCGGCTACATTGTCGAGGAAGTAACGATCGTGCGTCACGGCGATTACGGTGCCTTTATAACGTTGCAAATGTTGCTCCAACCAATCCACGGATTCAGCATCCAAGTGGTTGGTAGGCTCGTCCAACAACAAGATATCGGGTTCTTGCAACAGCAAGCGGCATAATGCCAAACGGCGACGCTCACCTCCCGAAAGATTTTTCACGGGTGTATCGCCTTCAGGACAGCGTAGCGCGTCCATGGCCACTTCTAATTTATTATCAAGTTCCCATCCACCCATCTGCTCAATCTTCTCCATCAACACACCTTGACGCTCGATGAGTTTGTTCATCGCATCGTCGTCCATCGGCTCCGAGAACTTGTTATTCACCTCTTCATACTCCTTCATGATGTTCACCAAATCCTGCACGGCCTCCATCACCACCTCTTTGGCCGTCTTGGTTTCATCCAATTCAGGCTCTTGGGGCAGGTAACCTACGGTATAGCCTGGCGAAAACACCACATCGCCTTGGAAGGATTTTTCAACGCCGGCAATGATCTTCAACAATGTTGATTTTCCGGACCCATTCAATCCCAGGATACCGATTTTGGCTCCATAATAGAAGGATAGGTAGATGTTTTTCAGTACTTGTTTTTGCGGAGGGTAGGTTTTGCTGACGCCTACCATCGAAAATATGATCTTCTTATCGTCTGACATGGTTGTTGTGTTACAAGGTTAGGGGGACGCGAATTTAATAAAATCCCCGCCACCTTCTTACCTTTGTAGCCTCATGCTGCGTACCCTATCCAAATATTTGTCGCTGATCAAGTTTAGTCACACGATTTTTGCCATGCCCTTTGCCGCAATCGGCTTTGTGGCCGGGTTGCGCAATGTGGATTTCAAGGTGTCGCCCATCATGGCCGTTTGGGTTCTGCTGTGTATGGTGTTTGCCCGTTCTGCTGCCATGGCCTTCAATCGCTATGTGGATCGCCACATTGATGTGCGAAACGTCCGCACCGCCTCCCGCGAAATCCCCTCAGGAGCCATTCAAGCACAATCCGCCCTGTTTTTCA
>JBMTLM010000386.1:0-2072 GCA_049431185.1 Bacteroidia bacterium
CATGAAGATATCAGGCAAGCATGTAAGTATGGATGCTCCTTTTGTAGCTGGTGAAGAGCACAGTCTTTTGGATGTGCTTGAAAACCCTGACGCGCCCTTGGCCGATGGCACCCTGATGAACGAGTCCTTGAATCAGGAAATCAACCGTTCGCTATCTACTTTGACCCAGCGTGAAAGCGATGTGGTGAAGTTGTTTTATGGAATCGGTTGCAACCACAGTTTCACCTTGGAGGAAATTGCAGACAAGTTCGACCTGACAAAAGAACGTGTGAGACAAATCAAAGAGAAAGCGATTCGTAGGCTACGTCATAACTCCAGAAGCAAACTGCTCAAGGCCTATTTGGGCTGATACCTAGGGTTTGCGAAATCGCCGTTCGGAGTTCTTCCTGCCCAAAAGGCTTTATCAAGATATCTAAAATGCCGCTCGAAAGAGTGGCATTTTTTTCATCCTCTCCGGCATATCCGGTCAATGCCAAAATCGGAATCGTAGCAATTTTAGTATCGGAGTGGTTTTTGATTTTTATAGCCAATTCCATTCCGTTCATGTCCGGCATCTGAATATCGGTTAGAATTAAATCAGGTGTATTGGCCTCTAAGAGTTGCAAGGCCTCGAAGCCACTGTTGGCCACCCATACTTGACATCCCAGATTCTCTATCATTTTTTTGACCAACATTTGGTTGATCTTGTTGTCTTCGACAAGCAAAACACATACCTCGGAAAAGGATGCATGATTAGTCATTCACCGGAGGGTTGGTGGTAGGGTTGATCCTTACGCCAATCAGCTCGATGAGACGTTCGCCAGCAGCAGCAGGATTATAAATGGAGTTCCTTACATCCTCCCTGTTGTCGCTGACGTTCGTTTTAGCCAACGATTCACCGGCAGGTACTTCTGTGAGCTTTAACTTGCCGGATTCAAAGTATGGCTTCAATGATCCGCCGTTGTAGCTCACCATGTAGTTGTACAAACTTGAGATACGCCTTCTTGATAGGTTGATGTTGTAGGCTGTTTCCGCCAACGGACTAGCCCGTCCCCTGATTTCAAGTTCTAAAATAATGCCCGCCTGCATGGCTTTCTCCACCTTGATGCAGAATCCGTTCAGCATGTTCCACGACCGGGTAACCGTATGAGTGAAAAAACTGTCAATCTCCGCCTCGGCAGCCCCGCGATTTGATGCGCCATTGGCATAATTCAACTTGTAATCCGGTATGCGTGCAATATATTCCTGATAGAGTCGCTCGTAATTACTTTTGGTGGTAACAGCCAAGGTGCGTTTATCAGGCTCGTCATTGTCGAAATACAAACTCAATGGAAGGAAGTCGTCGTAGTACTGTGGTTTACCTGGATCGTTCTTCGACACACTGTCAGCCGGATTTTCAATCGTTACAACGGCAGTCGTATCCAACACCATTGGTTCGTGGAAGTAGATGTCGTAACAGCATGTTTTACTGCCAATAAACAGTGATCCCTCCCGGTTTGATGAAAGGGTCCCATTGTCATCATGGTTATTGATGGTGAAATACACATCGTTTTGGCTCGTATTGTAACCTTTACCTAAATTCTCGGGTGCAGTAAATGAGTCGTTGGTTTTTTGTGACCTGAAGATGTCCATGCCACCCAAACCTGCATGACCGTAACTACTGAAATAAAGCACGGAATTTCGAGTGTCGAAATAGGGCGTCATCTCATCATCGAAGGTGTTAATGGTTTCACCTAAATTCACGGGCGCGGAGAAATTCAGGGAGGCATCCACATCGGATTTCCAAATATCTAATTTACCTAGACCACCAGGACGGTCGGAGGCGAAGTATAATACGTATCCGGTGGCACCATTGGCTTGTATTGTTTGACCTGTTCAGGTTTTGACCATTTTCCGTTGGTAAGTCGGCTGTAATACAATTGGCAGATCAATTTTCCGGTGCTGTAGTCGTTTTTACACTTGGTAAAAACGACCCACTTGTGGTCAGGGCTGAAAGCTGCGTTGGCATTATGGACAGGCGGTTCGTTCACCATGGAACCCAATGCTGCAGCTTTGAGAGAAGCTTTGCTTTTCTTCTCTAATTTTAAGATCCG
>JBMTLM010000387.1:0-2070 GCA_049431185.1 Bacteroidia bacterium
GGAATTCATTCTGGAAGGCACAACAAAATCGCGGGCTCCTTCCGGAGTAGATTTAATTAGAAATGGAGTTTCAATATCCATGAATCCTTGCTCATGCAAATAATTACGGGCGGAACGATTGACGGCGTAACGCAACTCGAGGTTTCGTTTAACTGCATTTCTTCTTAAATCTAAATACCTGAACTTCATGCGAAGGTCATCCCCGCCATCGGTATCATCCTGAATGGTAAAAGGAGGTACAGCCGACTTGTTTAAAATCTTGAATTCAGTAACATCGATTTCAATCTCCCCTGTTGGAATAGCTGCATTTTTATTGGTACGTTCGATAACAGAACCTGAAACTTGCAAAACAAATTCTCTTCCCAATGGCTGAGCATCGAGTTGTTCATTATGCCTTTCGTTGAACACCAATTGAGTGATGCCATATCGGTCTCTTAAATCTACAAAATTGATCGCTCCAAACTTCCGGATGGTTTGAACCCAGCCAGCCAAGGTTACGGTAGAGCCTATCTGACCTACCCTGAGTTCACCGCACGTATGTGTCCTGTACATAATTAATGATTAAACACCTTACTAAGGGGGCAAAGATAAACCAAGCGGGATGATTTTTGAGAAGATTCGCTTTAGTCCTTTTTCACTTGCTCGCTGATCACTTGCTCAGTTTGGCGGTGTACCCGATCCTCAAAATCTTTTTTGTGGATATAAATGAGGTAATAGTAGCCTAAAATCAGCAACCCTATGCCAAATGGAAGCAAGGAAAACTCACGGAGTCCATATGGACCGATCAAATTTGCATCCCAGCCGTAGAACTCCCCAACCATCCAGGTGCAATTGGCAGTTATCCAAAAGTCGATTGCCAAATTGTGTAGGAACTCACTGGTGATCTTTCGCGTTTGATACGTGATCATGATTGCAACCAACAAGGTTGGAATGATCATAAAAAGGGCAGGATATTTGAGGTTCAATGCCCAACATGCGTCTTTGATCAGCCACAATAAAATGTGTAAATTTTCTACCCTCCTGAACTTATACGGTATGTAGTAAAGTGAAGGTTTGCTCATTTCGTATGAATAGAAAAAAAGAAGGTTTTATTTGCCTTTCATGGCAGCGGCCATGGTTTTTCCAATGTCGGCAGGGCTATCCACAACATGGATGCCACAGGATTTCATGATACGCATTTTGGCTTCCGCTGTATCGTCGGCTCCCCCAATGATGGCTCCGGCATGACCCATTCTGCGACCGGGAGGCGCTGTTTGTCCCGCTATAAAACCAACAACAGGCTTTGTACCGTTTTCTTGAATCCATTTGGCTGCATCCGCTTCCATACTTCCACCAATCTCACCGATCATTACAATACCATGCGTAGCAGGATCATTCATCAGCAGTTCTATTGCTTCCTTCGTGGTTGTCCCAATAATAGGATCACCACCAATACCAATAGCTGTAGTTACTCCCAATCCTGCTTTCGCGATTTGGTCTGCAGCTTCATAGGTAAGTGTTCCAGATTTAGATACGATACCGATATTGCCTTTCTTGAAAATGAAACCAGGCATGATTCCCACTTTGCATTCCTCAGCGGTAATTACACCAGGACAGTTTGGGCCAATCAAACGGGTTAATTTTCCTTGCAGGTAATTTTTAACTTTTACCATGTCCTGAACCGGAATGCCTTCGGTAATACAAACCACCAACTCAATTCCCGCCTCAGCTGCTTCCATGATTGCATCCGCTGCAAAAGCAGGTGGAACAAAAATGATACTCACGTTAGCACCCGTTTCTTTAACAGCGTCAGCAACAGAGTTGAAAACGGGTTTATCTAAATGTTTAGTGCCTCCTTTTCCTGGCGTTACACCCCCAACAACTTGGGTTCCGTATTCTATCATCTGTGTAGCATGGAATGTGCCTTCAGTACCTGTAAACCCTTGAACAATTACTTTGGAGGAGCTATTAACGAGAACAGACATGATGAGGTATTTTTTTCGTGGGCGAAGTTAGGGAAAGGTATGGGAATAGGGAAGAATTTAGTTTGGGGTTTTGAGTTTTGGGTTGTGGGTTGTGGGTTAAATCACC
>JBMTLM010000388.1:0-2061 GCA_049431185.1 Bacteroidia bacterium
TCATTTAATCTGCCCTTGAGCATCTGTCTGCGCAGCGGGGTGATTCGATCGGTGATCAGTGTACCTTCCAAGTGATCATACTCGTGTTGAATGATACGGGCTGCAAAACCGGTATACCGTTCCTCGTGCTGGACAAAGTTTTCATCCTGGTAACGGATCAGAATTTCCGGATGACGGTCGATATCCACCCGAATACCGGGGATGCTGAGACATCCTTCATCGATACGCCACTTCTTTCCCTCCTCCTCCAAAATCTTGGCATTGATGAACACTTTCTTGAAATCCTTCAAAGATGGCTCATCATCCGCATAAGGCGATCCATCTACCACAAATAAGCGGATGGAATGGTTTACTTGTGGCGCGGCCAAGCCCACCCCAACGCTGTGATACATGGTTTCAAACATGGAGCTGATCAGGTCCGACAAACCAGGAAAATCAGGTCCGATATCTACGGCCTTTTTCCTCAAAACGGGATGACCGTATGCCACAACGGGGAGGATCATATCACTAAAATATGGTTGCAAAGGTACGAACCGCTAGGGCGATTACGTTGAATCACAGCGCAAAGCGATTAGCGGGATTTTTCCTAACTTTGCCACTCATTTTTAATTACTTATGCATATGGAACGGGGACCCGTCTCACGATTTATCGAACATAATTACCGCCACTTCAACGCTGCGGCCCTGATGGATGCCGCCAAAGGCTATGAAAAACACCTATTGGAAGGCGGCAAAATGATGATTACCCTGGCCGGTGCCATGAGCACCGCTGAATTGGGTATCTCCCTTGCTGAGATGATCCGCCAAGGCAAAGTTGACATCATCTCCTGCACAGGAGCCAATTTGGAAGAGGATATCATGAACCTGGTGGCACATACCCATTATAAGCGCGTACCGAATTACCGCGATCTGAGTCCGCAAGAAGAATGGGACCTGTTGGAAAACGGTTTCAACCGCGTTACCGATACATGCATCCCAGAGGAAGAAGCGTTTCGCCGTATTCAAAAGCATATCTATAAAATCTGGAAGGATGCCGACACCAACGGTGAACGGTACTTCCCTCATGAATACATGTACAAGCTGTTGCTCTCAGGTGCCATGAAGGAGCATTATGAGATCGACATCAAGAATTCATGGATGATGGCCGCTGCAGAGCGCAACCTACCCATCATCGTTCCAGGCTGGGAAGACAGTACAATGGGCAACATCTTTGCTTCCTATTGCATCAAAGGAGAATTGAAGCCTTCCACCATGAAATCAGGGATTGAGTACATGACCACCCTCGCCGATTGGTATATTAAAAACTCAAGCGGTAAAGGCGTTGGTTTCTTCCAAATCGGAGGAGGCATTGCAGGTGATTTCCCCATCTGTGTAGTACCCATGTTGTACCAAGACATGGAGATGCATGATGTGCCCTTTTGGAGCTACTTCTGTCAGATTTCCGATTCCACCACGAGCTACGGCTCCTACTCGGGTGCCGTTCCCAATGAGAAAATCACTTGGGGTAAACTCGACATCACTACGCCTAAATTCATCGTGGAGTCCGATGCCACCATCGTGGCTCCATTGATCTTCGCCTGGCTGTTGAAACAATAAATTTTATTTATCGTGTCAGACGGACTCGTTATCATACCGACCTATAACGAATGCGAGAACATCGAAACGGTTTCGCGTGCGGTGATGTCGTTACCACAAACCTTCCATTTACTGGTGGTTGACGATAATTCCTCTGATGGCACAGGCGATATTGTACGCAAATTGATGCAGGAGTTTCCGGGTCGTATCCATTTGGAAGTGAGAGCCGGCAAATTAGGTTTAGGAACTGCTTATATCCACGGTTTCCGTTGGGCCCTGTCGAAAAACTACGATTACATTTTTGAGATGGATGCCGACATGTCGCACAATCCCGTCGACCTGGTCAGACTGTACAAGAGTTGTAAGGAAGACGGTAACGACTTGGCCATCGGTTCACGTTACATCAAAGGTGTAAATGTGGTGAACTGGCCAATCGGAAGAGTCATCATGTCGTACTATGCCTCGGTGTATGTACGGATAGTAACG
>JBMTLM010000389.1:0-2048 GCA_049431185.1 Bacteroidia bacterium
TCGAAGGCTCCCCCACAAATGAACAAGATGTTTTGTGTGCTCACCGAAATCATTTTCTGCTCGGGATGCTTGCGTCCGCCCTGCGGAGGCACATTCACCACCGTGTTCTCGAGCAACTTCAACAAACCTTGCTGCACCCCTTCGCCCGACACATCGCGGGTGATGGATGGGTTATCGGATTTGCGTGCGATCTTATCAATCTCGTCGATGTACACGATGCCACGCTCGGCAGCGGCCACATCGTAATCGGCGGCTTGCAGGAGTCGCGACAAAATACTCTCCACATCCTCACCCACATAACCGGCCTCGGTAAGCACCGTGGCATCGGCAATGCAGAAGGGAACCTTGAGCATGCGGGCAATGGTGCGGGCCAACAACGTTTTGCCGGTACCGGTTTCACCCACGAGTACGATATTCGATTTTTCGAGTTCCACCTCGTCGCGCGTACGCGAGCGATGGATCAAACGTTTGTAATGGTTGTAAACGGCCACGCTGATCACCTTCTTGGCTTCATCCTGACCGATCACATACTCATCCAAAAACTTTTTAATCTCCACTGGCTTCACCAGGTTCAGGTTGGAGGTGAAGCTGGAGCTCAGTTGCTCCGTCTTCTCCTCGTTCACGATCTGCTGTGCCTGGGTGATGCACTGGTCACAAATATGACCCGACATGCCGGCGATGAGCACATTGGTCGCGCTCTTATCGCGGCCGCAGAACGAACACTTGATTTCCTTTCCCTGTTTCAAGATCGGTGGAGGTTTGGATTATTTCGAACCTTTGTTTTTCACCAACACTTCGTCGATCATGCCGTAGGCCTTGGATTCCTCGGCGGTCATCCAGAAGTCGCGGTCAGAGTCGCGCCATACATCATCATAAGGCTTACCGGAGTGCACCGAGATGATTTCATACAGCTCCTTCTTCAGCTTCTGAATCTCACGAGCGGTGATCTCAATATCGGAGGCCTGACCTTCGGCGCCGCCGAGAGGCTGGTGGATCATGATGCGGGCGTGCTTGAGTGCGGTGCGCTTACCCTTGGTACCGGCGCACATCAACACGGCAGCCATGGAGGCGGCCATGCCGGTGCAGATGGTAGCCACATCAGGACCGATGTACTGCATGGTATCGTAAATGCCCAATCCGGCATACACGCTGCCGCCGGGACTGTTCACATAAATCTGAATGTCGCGCTTGGCGTCGGCCGACTCGAGGAAGAGCAGCTGTGCCTGGATGATGTTGGCCACATAGTCGTTGATGGGAACGCCCATGAAAATGATGCGATCCATCATCAAACGCGAAAACACGTCCATGGTGGCGATGTTGAGCTGACGCTCTTCAATGATGGTTGGTGAAATGTAGTTGGCGTAAACGGAATTGATGTAGTTGCCCACATGCATGCTGTTGAGGCCTTTGTGCTTTACGGCATACTTTTCAAACTCTCTTCCAAAATCCATGATATCTTGTTGTTAAATGGTTAGACGGTATTTTTAGTGCGAATGGCTTTTCGCAATATTAACGAATTCCTCGTAAGCCACCTTCTTGGCGTTCAATTTGGCTACGGATTTGAGGTAATCAAACACCTTGCGGGATGACAGGTTCTCGATAATGCGATCCACCGACTCGCGTTTTTCGAGGTAACGGTTGATGAGGTTGTCCATGATATCCTCGGTGAGGCCGTAGGCATAGCCGGAAAACTGGTGGTTGATGTACTGACGGGCCATGTCGCGGATCTCCTCCTGGGTGATCTTCAACTGTTGGTCGCGGAAGATGCTGTTCTCGATGAGGCGCAGCTTCATGCCACGCGAATAAGAAGGGTATTCCTTTTCCAATTGCTCTTCAGATAGTGGTTTTTCCACCTCGGTGGTGAGCCATTTGCGCAGGAAGGTATCGGGCAGTTTCAAATCGAGCTCGGCCAAGAGGTGATCTTCCATGTCGTGCTTGAGTTTGAAATCGGAGTCCTGCATATAGAACGACTCCAGATGCTCGCGCACCTTGTGGCGGAACTCCTCTTCGGTGGTTACGGTGCCTTCGCCATAGATTTTGTCGAAGAA
>JBMTLM010000390.1:0-2048 GCA_049431185.1 Bacteroidia bacterium
GTGGATCGACATCGAAGGCGGCATCGGTACCATGTTCGTATTTGCCAGCAAGGGAAGAAGGGAATTGCCAGACGAAACATTTCTGGTGGAAGGCAATACGGAGCAAATTTCCAAAAACGGTACATTCGTAGGACAACACATCTGTGTGCCACTCGAAGGAGTAGCCATTCATATCAATGCCTTCAACTTTCCTTGTTGGGGCATGCTGGAGAAAATTGCTCCTACGTTGTTGGCTGGCGTGCCTTGCATTGTGAAGCCCGCCACACTTACCAGTTATTTGACGGAGTTGATGGTACGCGAAATCATCGACTCAGGTATATTGCCTCCCGGTGCTTTGCAATTGCTGTGTGGCAGTGCGGGTGATCTATTAACCCATGTGACGCTGCAAGATGTAGTAACCTTCACCGGTTCCGCTGACACAGGGCGTATGCTCAAGCAATCGCCTGCTATCGTCAACAACTCGGTTCGATTCAATATGGAGGCCGATTCCCTCAACTGCTCTATTCTCGGACCGGATGCCGTTCCCGGAACTGCCGAGTTTGATTTGTTTGTGAAAGAGGTTGTGCGCGAAATGACGGTCAAAGCCGGACAGAAATGTACGGCCATCCGTAGAATCATCGTGCCGGAGAATCTTTCAAACGATGTGATCAAAGCAGTTGGATCACGATTGGGCACCACCAAGGTGGGCGATCCATCCGTTGAAGGCGTGCGCATGGGTCCCTTGGCCGGCAAGGATCAAGTAAGCGAAGTACAATCTCGTTTGAAGGAATTGTTGGCTTGTTGTGAAATCGCCGCAGGCAATCCCGACCAATACGAGTTGGTGGGCGCCGACCGTGATAAAGGCTCGTTCATGCCTCCCGTGTTGTTACATTGCGCCGATGGTTTCAAAAATGATGCACCACACGACATTGAAGCCTTTGGGCCGGTGTCTACTGTGATCCCATATAAAAATGCCGCAGAAGCGATTGAACTTTCCAGAAAAGGAAAGGGTAGCTTGGTGAGCTCTGTTATTACCAATGACAAATCATTTGCAAGGGAGTTAGTTCTTGGTACCGCCGCTTGGCATGGTCGTATGATGATTCTGAATGCCGAAGGCGCTGCGGAATCCACGGGCCATGGTTCTCCATTGGGACATTTGGTACACGGCGGTCCCGGTCGTGCTGGTGGAGGCGAGGAAATGGGTGGTGTTCGCGGCGTGAAGCATTACATGCAACGCACCGCTTTGCAAGGAACCCCAACCATGCTCACCAACATTTGCAATGAATATATCCGCGGTGGCGAAACCAAGGAGGATTTGATTCATCCATTCAAAAAATATTTCGAAGAAATCAAAATCGGCGATACCTTGTTTACGCACAAGCGCACCGTTACGGAGGCGGACATTGTCAACTTTGCCGGCATCAGCGGTGATTACTTCTATGCTCATACGGATGAAACTTCCTTGGAGGGATCTGTATTCGAGCGTCGTGTAGCGCACGGATATTTTGTGATATCGGCCGCAGCCGGATTGTTTGTAGACCCCAAGAAAGGGCCTGTGTTGGCCAACTACGGATTGGATAACCTGCGCTTCACCCAACCAGTCTACGTGGGTGACACGATTTCTGTTCGACTTACCTGTAAGCGCAAGACCAAGAAGGAAAAGCGTGAGGGGCAGATCCCTCAAGGCGTAGTGGAGTGGGATGTGGAAGTTAAAAACCAGCGTGGTGAAACCGTTGCCACGGAAACCGTTCTCACATTGGTTGAAAGAAAAGAAGCATGAGCAAGACCCCTTTCAGAATCCTCATCGTGGTATTCCTGATATCCGCCTCCATGGTGGCAAGTCAGGGACAGATATATCGTTCATATTATCAGAATCCGGCCATGCAGCGTGATAGTTTGCAACGCTTGGTTGATGCCATGAACGTTGAGCTTGATCAAGCCGATTCCTTGCTCAATACCCAAACTGCGGAGATTGAAATGATGAAGGAATCCTATTCCAAGAAGGAAGAGTCGGTTCAAAAGATGGAGCAGTTTGTTGAAGTGTACAAGGCGGAAAACGCCAGTTTGAA
>JBMTLM010000391.1:0-2045 GCA_049431185.1 Bacteroidia bacterium
TTACGTGTATGTTGTCAGGAATTTCACCTAATTGAATCAATCGTTTGCGCGCCTCCTCGTTGGAAACAAAATGCAAATGGCTCATTTTGGTAACTGCATGACGAATCAACTCATCTACTGTGCCCGAAACCTCACCTCCTTCGATATGGGCCACTAAGATGTTGTTTAAAGCACCAACGATAGAGCCCGCAAGCGCCTCTCCCCTATCGCCATGCACCACCAATAAATCAGGGCGGTTGTTTGCAACATAAGCAGAAAGTCCTTCGATGGTTCGTGCCAGAGCAACATCCATACCGTTTCCAATGTTGCCATTGCTAAAACGATGGATGTTGGTGAAACCGGATTTTTCGATCTCATTAACGGTGTAACCGTATTGCTCCAACAGATGCATTCCGGTGGCAAATATGTGAACCTCAAAAGTCGAGTCTTCAGAAGTAATCTGAATCAGGGACTTCAGTTTTCCGAAGTCGGCACGCGTACCGGTGATGAAAAGGATTTTCTTAAGCAATGTGATGCCAGCCGATATGGGTGTCGTGGTCGATGTCAGTGGTAGCCGTCTTGCCAATGACCGAATGATAATGCTCTGCCAAGATGGGACCAGTACCTGGACGCTTTACCCAAAGGTTTTCCTTTGAAAAAGACTCACCTTTGAGAATTGGACGGATAGTGACCAAAGTGGCGAAGGCGAAATCGATGGTAACTTGCTCCTCATCGGCGGCTCGCTTAATTCCGCCAAGCATGGAATGAATCCTCTTAGCATTACGAATCAATTCCGCACAGGCTTTTTCATCCATTGAACAAACAATATCAGGACCTGTTCGATCCATGTGGTCGGTAAAATGCCGTTCCAATACAGAAGCCCCTAGAGCCACAGCAGCCAAACAGGCTTCATTGCCCAAAGTATGGTCGCTCAGTCCGACTGGAATTTCAGGAAAAGCCTGCATCATCTGCTGCATGGCTCCCAATCGAACCAAATGGTCGGGGGTTGGATATAAATTGGTGGTATGCATAAGTGCCAGTGGTGTCCCATAACTTTGAACAATCTCTACGGTTTTGCGGACACTTTCCAAGTCATTCATGCCTGTACTAATGATCATAGGCTTCCCCCAAGCAGCTATATGATGAATCAAGGGGTGGTTATTGCATTCACCCGAACCGATTTTAAAAGCGGGGACATCAAATTTCTGCAAACGATCCGCAGCGGCACGGGAAAAGGGAGTGGAAATGAAAATCATGCCTTTGGATTGTACATATTGCATCAACTCCCATTCGTCTTGTTCACTCAGGGCACAGCGTTCCATGATTTCATAGATGGATACATCAGCATTGCCTGGAATGACTTTGCGGGCGGCACCGCTCATCTCGTCATTCACGATATGGGTTTGATGTTTGATGACTTCAACTCCTGCCCTATGAGCCGAATCCACCATTTCCTTGGCTGTTTGCAGCGAGCCTTCGTGATTGATACCGATTTCGGCGATAACCAACGGAGCAAAAGATTGGCCGATGTGGCGATTGGAAATTTTAAATGGATTAATCATTAGTAGAGGCGACTTGCCCTGAACTTGGCAAAAGTTAGGCAATGAAGATAAACTGTTCTTGTATATGATTTAGTCACTGATTCATTATCCATTGTGCGAACTTCAAATCCTCTTCCGTATCAATATCTATCTGCCCATAGGGATGATTGACAATCAAAGTGCCATGATTGGAGCCAATGATTTTATCCTGCAGGATGGTTTGAACGCTGGAGATATATATAAGTCCGTTTTCAAAATATAATTGTTTCATATCTTGACTTCGCTCACCAAAATCATAATTCATTGGACGAAATTGGTTGTTTTCAATATACCCAACCTTACGATGCAGTGGTGAAACACTATAAACCGAATCATATTTATTAGTTGCAAACAATTCGATGGCTGACTCCAAAAGCCCGACCGGTCTGAGTGGATTGGTGGGTTGCAACAAAATCACTCCATCCAAGTCGGATGGCATAAAATGAAGAGCGTGTTTGACCACTGATGCAGATGTTGCGATATCGG
>JBMTLM010000392.1:0-2024 GCA_049431185.1 Bacteroidia bacterium
TTCTACTTTTGTGGCCCAAATCATCTTGTTATGTTTCGAATTTTAGCCAATGATGGCATTGATGCTGCGTGTAAAAAGATCCTGGAGGAAGCGGGCTTTGAGGTAGTCACCGATAAGGTACCAAACGACCAATTGGTGGCAGGACTCGCTGGTTTCGATGCCATTTTGGTGCGCAGTGCCACCGAGGTCCGCAAAGAGCATATTGATGCCAACCCAGGGTTAAAGCTTATCGGTAGAGGTGGGGTCGGCATGGATAATATTGATGTGGACTATGCCAGAGAAAAAGGTCTTCATGTGATCAATACGCCTGAGGCTAGTTCCGATTCCGTTGCAGAACTTGTATTTGCCCACATGTTCACCATGGCTAGGCGCCTGCATGAGTCGAACCGCAACATGCCCGAATGTGAAAGCACAGCGCAATTCAATCAACTCAAAAAACTATACTCCACAGGATTTGAACTCAAGGGTAAGACTTTGGGCATTATCGGACTGGGAAAGATTGGCCAATCGGTTGCCCGTATGGCTTTGGCTTTGGGGATGAATGTCAAGCCGTATAATATTCCAAGTATTGAGGCCAACATCGAAATCGATTTCATGAAGACTCAATACAACACCCCATTGGTAGTGGTCATGAAAACGGTTGCTATCGACGAGCTTTTAAGTGACTCTGACTTCATCACCCTGCATGTGCCTTTTTCCAAAGGCTCTAAACCAATTTTGGGTGCGCCTGAGTTCGTTAAAATGAAAAACGGAGTTTGTATTATAAACACCTCCAGAGGTGGAGCAGTTTCTGAGTCTGATTTATTGGAAGCGCTGCAATCTG
The DNA here is from genome assembly GCA_049431185.1 of Bacteroidia bacterium. Lineage (GTDB taxonomy): Bacteria > Bacteroidota > Bacteroidia > AKYH767-A > OLB10 > JALRAP01. The sequence goes on from JBMTLM010000392.1 coordinate 824, forward strand.
GCAAAGTGGGTCATGCGGCTTTGGATGTCTTTGAAGGCGAGCCATTGATTCGTGAAGAGATTCGCAAGCATCCCCGCATTTCATTGTCGCCCCACATCGGCGGATCCACCGTAGAGGCCCAAGAGCGCATCGGCGTTGAGTTAGCCAATAAGGTGGTGCAGTTGTTTAGTTAGTGATAAGTTACAAGTGACAAGTTACAAGTGACAAGTTACAAAGCGAACTGCCTCCGCCTAACGACCCCATTAAATCCCTAATCAACACCCATCAATCACAAAAAATTACCCCACCATGGCCATATTAAAGCCCTTCAAAGGAATTCGTCCCGTAGCCGATGCGGTTGCACGCATTGCCAGCAAACCTTATGACGTATTGAACGAAAAAGAAGCGCGTGAAGAGTGTAAGGGCAATCCCGATTCATTTTATCACGTGATCAAGCCGGAGATTGATTTTCCGGATACATTCGATCATTATGCGGTAGAGGTTTACCAGAAGGGCAAGGCGAATTTTGATCGTATGGTGGATGATGGATTATTCAATGCTGATGGTAAGGATTGCTATTACATTTACCGTCAGATCATGAATGGTCGCAGCCAGGATGGCATCGTAGGTTGTGCGCATATCGATGATTATTTCAATGATGTCATCAAGAAGCATGAGCTTACCCGTCCCGATAAGGAAGAGGATCGTAAGAATCACATTCGGTACAGTCATCTGAACTATGAGCCCGTGTTCTTTGCATATCCGAAGGTGGTTCGCTTGGATGAGATTGTGGCTGGTATCACGTCTGGAACTCCAACCTATGATTTCACTGCCGATGATGGTATTCGCCACATTTTTTGGTTGGTAGATCAGGATGAAGTCATCGCACAGATTACCGCTGAGTTTGCCAAGATTCCGTCTACCTATGTGGCCGACGGCCACCATCGTACGGCTGCCGCCGCTTTGGTCGGCAGAGAGCTGCGCGAAGCCAACCCCGACCACCGCGGCGATGAGGAGTACAATTACTTTTTAGCGGTTCATTTCCCCGATGACCAGTTGGCCATCATGGATTATAACCGTGTCGTGAAGGATTTGAATGGCATGAGCGATGAGCAGTTCGTTGCTGCGCTATCCCAATCATTCGATGTTGTAGAAAAGGGTACTGTTACGTATCGTCCTAACGGATTGCACAACTTCGGCATGTATTTGACTGGCAAATGGT
>JBMTLM010000393.1:0-2020 GCA_049431185.1 Bacteroidia bacterium
AGTTGATGAAAGGTCTCATTCCCGTAGTTTTGGCTACCGGCATGTTCATGTTGATCAGGGCGCAAGTGCTCGGTGGTGTAAACACATTGGGTACACCTAGTGTGGCCGATAATCTGCTGATGGCAGCCCGTGATGGAATGGAATGGTTTTGTACGGCTGTTTCGATTCTGGGACTTTACCTTCAAAAGCTACTGTTGCCACATCCGCTGGTTTTTGATTATTCCTACAATCAGATTCCATTGGCCAATATCACCGATTTTTCTTTTTTGATTTCGGCACTGATCTATGGAGCCATGTTGGTTTTTGCAATCCTTAGAATCAAGCAGCGGGATCCGTTTGCGTTCAGTATCCTTTTCTATTTGGTTACCATGTCCGTTTCCTCCAACCTGTTTACCACCACCGGAACATCTTTTGGCGAACGATTATTATATACTCCATCCCTGGCTTTTTGTTTGGTATTGGCCTTCGCTATCTCCAAAATCAGTGGCCAGGATCGAAACTCGATTCCTAAGGGCAAACAACTATCCTTGGCGGTAATGATTGTAGTACCATTGGTTTTATTGGGAGGAGGTAAAACCATCGCTCAAAATCCGGTTTGGAAAGACAATTTTTCGCTCTATGCTGCAGGGGTGGAAATATCACCTAACAGCACACGCACCCATTATTACCTGGGTAATTACCTGGTTAAAAAAGAGGCGTGGGAAGGAAAGGCGCCTGAGGAGAAAAACCGCATTTTGCGAAATGCCATAGGGCATTTGCAGCGATCCATCGAAATTTACGACAAATTCTCTGACGCCCATTTGCAAATGGGAGTGGCCTATTTCAATCTTGGTGTGAACGACAGCGCCAAGGTTTGTTACGAGCGGGCATTGGCCATCGCACCTCGGAACCATACCATTTTGAACAACCTTGGTACCATATATTTCATTGCCCAGGACTATAGTAAGGCCTTGAATCTGTTTCAACAGGCTGTAGCGATCGACCCGAATTACGCCGATGGCCAGTCAAACTTGGGAAGTACTTATGGGGTATTGCAGCAGTATGATAATGCACTGAAACATTTACTGATTGCCGCATCCTTGGATCCACAAAACGCACAGATCTATTTTTTCCTGGGCACCACCTATAATTTCAAGGGTGACCGAAAGAATGCGGAATTATATTTTGAGAAGGCTTATGCCCTCAATCCTGCATTGAGACCCCGGTCATAGTTCGCGTTCAAGCAAAGCTTGCAACTCTTCACTGCCGATATCGGAGGTCAAAACGCCATCTATGGCAACCGAAATTCGACCTGTTTCCTCTGAAACAATGATAGCAATGGCATCGGTTTGCTCGGAAACACCTAATCCTGCACGATGCCTCATTCCATATTGTGCGGGAATATCTGGATTATCGGTAACGGGCAAAACACACCTGGCAGCCTTGATTCGGTTGCCCGATATGATGATGGCACCGTCATGCATCGGCGAGTTTTTGAAAAAAATGCTTTCAATCAGTCGTTTTGAGACTTCGGCTTCCATCAGATCACCCGTGGAGGCAAAAAATTTCAAATCGGTGTTCCTGGAAATGACAATGAGGGCGCCCGTTTTCGTTTTAGCCATATTGGTGCACGCCTTTACAATCGGAGCAATTTCCGTTTGGATCTCTTTACCTGTTTGAATACTCCAATTACGGAGCTTTTGGGCAAATCGGCTATTGGCCAAAAAACTGTTGGTGCCGAGCATGATCATAAACCGTCGAACCTCCTGCTGAAAAACAATAATCAAGGCAATCACCCCAACTCCTATAAACTGACCTAAAACGGCTCCTATCAACTGCATCTCTAAAACATTGACGCAAAGCCACCAAATGAAATAAATGGAAATCAAGCCAATTACAATGTTCATGGCCACTCCGCCTTTAATCAAATCATAAAGCTTATAAATCAAGAAGGCAACCAAAAGGATATCGATGATGTCCAAGAGACGTACATCCAAAAAGCCGATTTCAAAAAGGTCCATAGGGTAAAATTAGCAATTGG
>JBMTLM010000394.1:0-2015 GCA_049431185.1 Bacteroidia bacterium
TACATCCCGGGATTCAGATAATTCAAATCGATACGGTATTCATTGAATCCCGATATTGGATTGATGCGTTCAACACAAACTGATTTGCCTGCCATATTGACCAGACTCAATTCAACACTTTCCGTGTTGATGACATTGAATCTAACGTTCAATTCGTCGTTTGCAGTAGCCAATTGAAACCACAGGTTGTTGGCCGCTTGTTCTTCCAACCCTGAAGTACTACCGAAAAAGTAATAGGCTGTATTGTTTCCAGAACCCGAATTGGGAACAGCTAATGTATCCGTTACAGGGTTATAAAAAATATCAGCCGGATTGCTCAAGCCACTGGTGACCACATTAACCTGGGTGGTAAATCCATTTCCAAACCTGGTGATTTTGCTGCCTCCCGACCATGAGGAAACATAAAAGTTGCCATTCAGGTCTTTGGCTACTATAACTTTGGGCCATGACGTTGGTTGCAAAATGCCTCGTGATCAATAAAAATACCAGAATGTTTTCATGATTCAGGTATTACAAGAGGGCTGACTGATTTGATAAAGGGTTAATCCCATTCGGGGTCTGAATAAGGCGGGTCTCGCTTTCCCAATATGCCTCTCGGAAAAACAGATTTATAAATTTCACCAAAGAAAATACGAAAACGAAATGTATATACCGGTGAATTAAAAGATTGTTCTATATTGTCATTGTTATTCAGGCCCACGCGATATCCCAATCCAGCGCTTGCGCCAAACCATCTTAAAATACGGTAAGTGGCCATTCCACTTAAAACGGTAACGAAGGCTCCTCCTTCATCTGTTCGCCTTTCGACAATGTTTCCTTTTTGATCAATGTCAAAATATTGGAAATACGATCTGCCTAGTCCTAAAAACAAAGGCGCAGACAACTGCCATCTTTTTGATTGATAAAATGTATACTCGCCATTCAGTGAAAAATATGATAGCGACAAGTTGGCCGGCACAAGACTGTCATTGCCGGTTCGTTCAGCTCTGATGGTTTTTTCCACGACAATATCAGAGGCCAACTGTCCGATTCCGACTCCCAATTTCAATTTTTTTTTGAAATCCAGCCCAAGCCTGATTTCGTTGGTTACGGCAGGTTTGCCACCAACAAAAGAACCCGTTTTATCCAGGGTGATAAAAAACTTTGGCTTGCCTTTGAATCCGATCAATGCCGTGTCGGATGCAGCAAGATTTAAGTCTTCAGCCAGGGTGCTCACATTGGAGATAAGCACCAGTGAAAGGATCCAAAACAAAATCTTCATTGCGTGATCAAAGATACATTCCTTATTAAAGCAAAAGCCCCGAAGAAAATCGTTCGGGGCTCTTTTGTTGTTACATGCATCAGATACTGGACTTGTCGTCTTCCGGACGATTGGATTCCGGTGTTTGAGAGTATGGAACCGTTTGAGGAATGTAGTCCTCTTTGGCTCCTGGCTTGGAATAATCATATGCCCAACGGTGTACGGTTGGGATTTCACCAGGCCAGTTGCCATGCACATGCTCCACTGGAGCGGTCCACTCGAGTGTATTCGATTTCCAAGGATTCTGCTCGGCAGGTTTTCCTTTATAGATACTATAGAAGAAGTTTATGGCAAAAATCACCTGGGCCAGTCCTGCAATCAAAGCGAATACGGTGATGAGTTCATTGATGTTCACCAAAGAGTCAAAGCCTTCATAAGCCGTGTTGGCATAATAACGACGGGGCACACCCGCCAATCCGATGAAGTGCATCGGGAAGAACACGGCATATACGCAGATGATGGTCAGCCAAAAGTGCACATATCCAAGTGTCTTGTTCATCATCCTGCCGAACATTCGTGGGAACCAATGGTAAACTCCGGCGAACATTCCGAAGATGGCCGAACTACCCATTACAATGTGGAAGTGGGCCACTACGAAATACGTGTCATGCAAATTGATGTCTAGGGCTGAGTCACCCAGAATGATGCCCGTGAGTCCACCCGTGATGAAGAATGAAACCAACCCGATAGCAAAGAGCATGGCCGGCGACAATAC
>JBMTLM010000395.1:0-2010 GCA_049431185.1 Bacteroidia bacterium
TGATCAAACAAATTTTTCGCCCTTGTTGAGCTTGACGTCATTCACAAACTGACGGATCTGTTGTTCGTCTTGTTTGCGACAAACCAACAATACACCTTCGGATTCCACCACGATGTAGCCATCCAAGCCTTGTAGAACCACCAGCTTGTCCTTGGGCACATTTACCATGCAGTTCTTGCTGTCGTAAACCAACACGTTTTTACCAACGATGGCATTTTCATTGTTATCATGATGGATGTGCTCATACAAGCTACCATAGGTTCCGAGGTCACTCCATCCGAAATCGGCTGAGATCACATAAACATTGTCGGCCTTCTCCATGACGCCGAAATCAATCGAGATATTCGTGCATTGCTCATAAGCCGACTTCACATATTCGTATTCGTCCGATTTGCCAAAATGCGTGGCTGCCTCACCGAAGAGGTTGTCCATCTCGGGCAAATGTTTGGTGAACGCATGGCGAATGGAGCTCACGTTCCAAAGGAAGATGCCGGAGTTCCAAAGGAATTCACCAGACTTCAAAAAGAATTCCGCCATGCTCAAGTCGGGCTTCTCAGTGAAGGTTTTCACTTTGTACAAGCCTGCCGAAGCGCTTGAAGCATCATCTACGAATTGGATATATCCATATCCGGTATCGGGCCTGCTGGGTTTGATGCCGAGGGTAATCAAGCTATCACTGCCTGCAGCAAAATCCAAACCTTGCAATACCACGCGTTTGAACTCATCCTCATTGTTGATGAGATGGTCGCTGGGCGCCACTACCATCCTTGCATCCGGATCGATGGCGGAGATACGATAGGCAGCATAAGCAATACAGGGCGCCGTATTTTTGCGATGAGGCTCAGATAAGATGCGGGATGGATCGAGGTTGGGTAATTGGGATTTTACAGTCTCAACATAGGCCTCGTTGGTCACGACGAAAATGTTCCCTTCAGGACAGAATGCCGAAAAGCGATCAAAGGTCGATTGCAACAAGGAACGCCCAGTTCCCAAAATGTCCAGAAATTGTTTTGGAAAAGCGTTTCTACTCATGGGCCAGAACCGACTACCGATTCCACCGGCCATTATCACGCAATAGTTATGTTTCATCCTAAAATGGTCGAAAGGCCAAATGATTGGCCTCTCCTTAAAATACGGCGCAAAAGTAGGAAATATTGGCCTAAATGACCAATAAGACTAATTGTCAGCTAATTAAGCTCAAGATAGCGTACCCAATGCCTTCCGGATCTGATCCAAAATCACGGGGATGTCGTTGCTCTTGGCTACACCCACAGACACGCGGTACCAGCTGTCGTTGACCGATGATCCAAAAGATGAGAAAGGCACGATGGCTACACCAGCCTCATCACATAGAAAGTTGGTCACATCGTCGTTGGTGGAAAGCAGCTTACCGGAGGATGTGCGCAGCCCCTTCAAATCAAATTGTACAGTGAGGTATATGGCGGCTTGTGGTACGATGGCATCCACTTTGAATCCATCCTTTTTCAATTGCATGAATCCTTGATAAAACGCTTCTAACCTTTCGTTGATGGCTTTCAAAAATGAATCAAGGAAGTTTTGTACATCATTGAAGTCGGATAGATAGGAAGCTGCAGCCACTTGCTCAGCTTTAGGCGACCATGCTCCTACGTGCGACAGAATGGAGCGCATCCTGCTGATGATATATTGGGGACCGAATGCCCAACCTACGCGGATGCCAGTGCCGGCAAACGACTTTGACATGCCATCGATACAAACAGTAAACTCACGCAATTCGGGGAACAACGAAACCGGATCGTAGTGAACGATGCCATCCATGCACAATACTGAATACACTTGATCGTACATGATATAGAGAGGCTTGTCGTTACCGGCTCTACGACGATTTTCTTCAATCACCATCTGGCAAATTTCACTCAGTGCCTCTTTGGAGAATACGGTTCCCGTTGGATTCAACGGACTGCACAAGGCGATCATACGAGCATCAGACACATACGGCCTGAGTTGATCGGCGGTGGGCATGAAATTACT
>JBMTLM010000396.1:0-2007 GCA_049431185.1 Bacteroidia bacterium
GTTCGTGAGACCCTAACTCGCATTGGTGTTGCATCCCGAAAAGAAAAAAAGATTCAGTAAGATGTTTTATATTTCGATCGGTGTGGCTGCGTTGGATTTGGACAAGGACAAGAAAAAGGACAAGAAGCCTGGCGATATATTCAGCTTATATTGATTTATTTTAATTGATGCAAAGGACCGGATTTTTGAGCCGTTTTGCGCGAATCCTGCGCAATGTCATTCTGGGTTTCATTGCCGTTTCGATTTTTTCTGTTTTGATTTACCGTTTCCTGCCACCGCCGGTAACACCATTGATGCTGATCAGGGTTGTGGAGCAGGCTTTTGACGAAGATAGGGACGTACGACTTCGCAAGGATTGGGTGAACATCAATCACATGAGCCCATGGTTTATGCGTGCGGCCATTGCTTCGGAGGATCAGAATTTTGAGTTACACAGCGGATTTGATTGGGAAGCCATCGATAAAGCAAGGAAGTATAACAAAAAACATGAGGGCAAGAAAGTACGTGGCGCCAGTACCATCACCCAGCAACTGGCGAAAAACGTGTTTTTGTGGCCCGGTCGAAATTGGCTGCGTAAAGGGTTGGAAGTTTGGTTTACTTTTTTGATTGAATTAATCTGGGATAAGGAGCGCATTATAGAGGTTTATTTGAATGTCGTGGAGATGGGTGATGGCATTTATGGCGTAGAAGCAGCCTCCGAGCATTATTTTTCCAAAAGTGCCCAAAAAGTCTCCAAGGACCAGGCCGTTGCCATCATAGCATGCTTGCCTTCGCCCTTGCGTTGGTCGCCTGTTAAGCCCGGTAAATTCGTTCGGTGGAAAAAAGCGTGGATTGTCAGACAGATGAACAATGCGCCTGCGCCGTCCTTTTTGAATTAAAATTACCCTGTTGTATAATTTCTAAAATCCGGCATTGAATCCTACACGGAAGATGGGGTTTTCATAAGGCGAATATTGGTCCTCCGTGAAATTCCAAAGCAACATCACGATCAATGCCGATCGTGCACCAATCGGTTGTGCATATCCGCCGCCTCCCAAAACACTGACAATATTGTCTCTCACTAAGGTATACTGATTCGTTCCCGTTATGATTTCTGGCACATCCATATTCAGGACTTCGGTTTCCGCGTGCGCAAACAGGTTTTCCATAAAATGATATCGTGCAAAGACCCGCCCGCCGTATATGGAGGTTTCATATCCGTAATTATAGGCGGTCTCCTTGATATTGTAGTAAATATAGGTTGCGCCAAGGCCTGCGCTGAATTTTTCGGTTATTCGGTATCCCACCAACGGCGAAATATCGATGTACGTGGCTGAGCCGAATTGAAGGCCAAGGTTGCCGCCGAAATAAAATCGTTCTTTGAACGGGGACCGTTGTATTTCCTGACTGTAAGTATTCACGTGCATGGAGAGCACGATTGTAATTAGGATAGATAATTGTAGTTTTACCATTTCAAGGATTATTCATAAAATGTCCTCAAACTTAAATCAAATCATGCAAATGCCTGATGGTATCCAAAACATTGTAGTCACAGGTGCATCTTCGGGCATCGGAAGGCAGGTTGTATTGGCTTATGCGGCCTTGCCAAACTGCCGTGTTTTTGCTGTGGCCAGGCGGGTTGAATTATTGGAATCATTGGTGGTTGAATGTGGCACCTCTAATGTCATCCCCGTTCCATTGGATTTGTCGGTTTGTGATAATGCGGCCCTGGTGTCTGCCATTGAACTTCATGGAGTGAGGCATGTGCATGTAGTGATTGGTAATGCGGGTATGTTGTTGAACAAGCCATTTGAGGCGATTGAAAAGGAGGAGTGGTTGGAGGTGTACCGCACAAACGTCATTGGTCCAGCGCTCTTGGTGCGAGACTTGATGCCATTTTTGGGTAGGGAAGGGGTGAGTCATGTGGTTCACATCAGCAGTATGGGCGGAATTACGGGTACGGCCAAGTTCCCGGGATTGGCTGCTTACAGCAGCAGCAAGGGAGCTTTATCCGTCAGAACGGATAAA
>JBMTLM010000397.1:0-2004 GCA_049431185.1 Bacteroidia bacterium
CCGACCGATTCGGTTCAGGCACCGAATATGCCAAAGAGGCCAATCGATGGATCACGGCCATCCGGCAAGAGTTTCCTTCAGCTCAGATTGCTGTAGTGGGCTACTCTGCTAAAGACAGTGATTTCCGAAAAAACAAGGAGGGTATCAACCGTTCTTTGAATTGGAACCGTGAAGTTCTCGGCTCGGTTCAAGGGGCCGATGCAATGACCTTTCACCTCTATGGTGGCAACGCGTTGAATTACCTGAAACAACCGGGCGACATTTCCGGAGATGAAGACAAGGAGCCTTTGGAGTTACAGGCAATCTTCGACCGTAAAACCTCTGCACCATTGGCGTTGGGCATTCCTTTCAGTAGATGGGAGAATGCGAAATCATACGATTTGAAATTATTACCCAAAGGCATGAAGGCTTGGGTTACTGAGTATAATCTTTTTGAACGCGAAGGCGTAGTGGCCGGCACCTGGTTACATGGACTTTATGCGGCAACTCAAACATTGCTCATGCTGGAAAGTGAATCGGTGGCACTCACATGCTTCCACAATTTATCTTCCTCCGCCCAGTTCGGTGCGATTTTCAATACAGAGCAAGGATTCATGAGGGCCGTTAAGCCTAAGCCCACCACTCTGTATGGCCTCTCAGCGGCGGGGCACGCACTCTCAATGGTTGGTAAGGCCTTGCATAACGCTGATCAATATGCGCTATTGCAATTCGATAAAGCTGGAATAATCAAAGGTGCGCGCGGACATCAATATCCATCCTTGATCGGGGTGGTTTGTAGGAAGGAAAATGAGCATTCGGTTGTGGTGATCAATTTATCCGAACAAACCATACGTTTGGATTTGTCATCTGTATTGAAAAAAGGAGGTCCTTGGCAACAGATCCAAGCCAATCCATACACGCAGGTGGGAAGTTCTTCGGATGTGGTGAAAAGCACTGGAAAAACAGCTTTGGCAGGCATGTTGCCAGCTTATTCCGTTACGCTCATCAACTCGGGGGTGGAGCCGTAACCCAATCGGTGACTGACCTTATTGACGGCTTCAACAAGTACGGGATGTATGTGGGGGTGATGATGGATGTTTTGTTTCCGAATGGTTTCCCGTCCGTATCCTAACATTTTTTCATCTACCTGAATTCCTGCAAAATCACAGATGCGGCTTAGCTCGCGGTCGCTGTTCTCACAAAGATCCTCGTAGCGCACCCGCAAAAACAAATCAGGATACTTGAGCAGCTGTTTCAAGCCATGGTTCATTGAAACAATCCACTCCACAGCGGCCCTTTCACTTTGCGAAGTCATGCCACGAATCAGATCGATATGGGGTGCCAGATCTGTATCATACGGCACGACCTGCTCCAACATTAACAACCATTTTTTCTCATCCACGCCCCACCAGTCTTCTTTTGCGTCTTCAATACGGTGCTTCACTGACCAATTGGTGGTGGAGGCAATCGTATCGGAGGCATTGCGACTCAAAAAAATGAAGCGCGGCTTTGAGAAAATCTCACACAGGTAGTCGGTCCGGAAAAGCATTTCGGGATATTTATCCACGATTTGTTTCGTGCCGGTCAATTTCATGGCCTGCGAATAAACGCCTTTGATTTCCCTGGCACAACCGTTAACCACATCAGACCCTTGCATCATGTATTGTCCACCCGCTTTGGAATAGCTACCAATGATGTCATCTGCAGGATTAGCCACATACCACATGGCTTTTGGTTCATTCAGGAACATCACATCCCGGTGCGTCGACAATACCAATCCCAAAATGGTGGAGCCGCTTCTACCGGTGCCAGTGATGAAAAGCGGCGATTCGGCTTCTTTGACACTCTTCGATTTGGAGGCCAAACGAAGCATGGCAAATGTTACTGGATTGAACCATCTTCCTTTGGTGGTGGCAGGTCTGCCCTCCACAAAGAAGTAGGAGTATAGGCGGGAGAAGATTTTTCCGGGGAAGGTCTTTAAGTAAACACGGTTAAGCTGTGCTATCATGATGATTCCTTTTCGGC
>JBMTLM010000398.1:0-2002 GCA_049431185.1 Bacteroidia bacterium
TTGTGCTTATAAAAGATACTCGGCCCACCAAAACGGTCAATGAAATCATACACAAATGTGCTGGAAAGCTCGCGACGTGCCTGCAAATGGTGTCTGATGCCGCATCGTTGACTTAAAGCATCGGGATCAGTAAAGGGGATTCCGGTAATGCCCGCCCCAAAACGTCCGGGATTGATACCCAAAATCAATGTCCTGCTCTTGGTATCGGAATAAAATCGTTGACAGAATATCTTCAGTACCCTTTTTACCTCGATATCAGAGTAAGGATAAATGACAGAAAAACCCTTACCAGGTCCAAAATCGGGATCCAACCCCGTTAAGAATCGGTAAAAGGCAGTCCCTGTATTCACAGGATTATTTGATCTTGAATGACAGCACAGGCATTTTGATGGACTCCCCTTGTGGACCAACTGCCACGACTTCCTTCAACACCAGCGCATCTCCCACCATTCCTTTAGAGACGGCCTCTCGTGCTTTGTAGGGAATACCTCCCTCACCCACACCAAATTCCCGGTTCATCAGCGGCTTTAAGGTGAAAAAACTGACTTGAAAGGATTGAAGGGTGTATTGCTTGCCATCATCGCATTGTACCAACAAAGGTGTTCCTTCGCACCACTTGGACAAAACTTCAAGGCTCAAGCTGTCGATCGCTTTGCCTTCATGATAGGGCTTACAACCGGATGGGGGATTGCCTGCGAAAACAATTGACAAGGCCATGAAGCACATGGCTGCAATATAAACAATGGTTTTTTTCATGTTTAGTGAGGTTTTGGAAGTGTGAATCATTTGAATTTGGGTAAAAGATCTGCGACCGCATCCTTGTGAATGGTGAAGGACATCATTTTGAGTTTTACGTAATCACTATGGTAAAAATAATAACCTTTTGCATACGGATTATTGTGCGCTCCACTTCCAGAGTCCTTAATCAGATACCAAGTTCCGTCTTTACGATCAGACCACCCTACCAAATGCACCGCATGATCATCCGTGGTGGATCCATTGGAAAATCGCATTTGACGGGCGTTTTCGTCAATATACTCGGAAGGAATGTCATAGGTAGGAACAACGGCAACGCCTGCACTGCCCAATATTCCGGTTTCGGACACATCTCCACCGATGGCTATGCTGAAGCCTTTCCTAACGGCACTGTTGATAATAGACATAAACACCTCCAAAGGCACATTGTGATACACGTCTGAATTCCACCAATTATCGGGCACATCATATTCAGCCTGTTTCCAATAAGGCTTTTCCATCAATGACATGAAGTCCACGTAATCATCCGGCTTTAGCTTCAAAACATCATTCATATATTGAACAGGGGTGATTTTTTTTCCGTTGTGTTCAACGGTTGTTGGGACTGGACCCATATAGTGGTTAAGCATAGAGCGGATGGTAGACTCGACAGCGATTTCGTCCCAGGCAGAAGATTCCTTCACATGGGCGAGATACTGCTTCATCTCCTGGAACATGGTGGTGTGGTCGAGGAACTGCTGACCAGGTCGCAAGCCGGAATAGGATTGTAATGGAACCATTCCGTACATCTTCATCATACGTGCTACGGCATTGGTCTCTGAGCCCTCATCAAATAGGGAGGCGCCTCGGGTCCTGACGAATTGCTTGGCCTTGTGAATGGTTTCAAAGTATACAATGTACTGCTCCGAAAGCCGAACATCCATTCCAGACAGTCTTTTGACCTCTGATTCATAGAAGGATGTGGTGGAAAAGCTCCAACACGTGTTGGTTGCTCCTTGGGAAACGGGTTGCCCTGCCCACACCGTTTGAAACTCGCTCAATGACTTAGGAATATCCCTTTGGCTGAAATCCAATTTAAACACCTTTTTAGAAGGTAATGGCTGTCCCTTCTGGAACATCTCAACACTACTTTCAATCTGTTTATAGAATTTGTTTTCAGCGTCCACAAAACTGGCTTTGTCACGCGTACTTTGAGCCAGACCGATTACGGGCAGCAACAACATCAAAGACAATAATTTGTTCGAAT